>JAOQAP010000237.1 GCA_025963465.1 Flavipsychrobacter sp. | reverse complement strand
GAACGTGCGTGCATCTTATCATCAACCATGTGATGAAGTTTGATGATGTAGATGATACCTACGGTAGCTTTCTGGTGGAAACGCTCTCCTGTTTCACCATCATACAGGTAAGTATGACCGAAATCAGGTAAGCCTGCCTTAATGATAAGGTCTTCTATTTCCTGTACAGAAGCACCATCGAAGATAGGTGTAGCATAACGCTCGCCCAGCTTCTCTCCAGCCCATCCGAGGATAGTTTCATAGATCTGTCCGAGGTTCATACGGGAAGGTACGCCCAGTGGGTTCAGTACCACGTCAACCGGTGTACCGTCTTCCAGGAATGGCATATCTTCTTCACGTACTATCTTGGCTACGATACCCTTGTTACCGTGACGACCCGCCATCTTATCACCCACCTTCAGCTTACGCTTGCTGGCAAGATATACTTTGGCAAGCTTCAGTACACCCGCTGGTAATTCATCACCAATGCTCAGGTTGAATTTCTCACGTTTGTAACGGCCAAGCTCTTCGTTGAACTTAATGTTATAGTTGTGTAACAACTGGTTGATCAGGTCATCAGTTTCCTTATCGCCTGTCCAGCCCAGTGGGTTCACATTCTGGTAGTCAACAGAACCAAGTGTCTTTGAATTGAATTTACCGCCTTTGCTCAGTACTGTTTCACCAAAGTTATTAGTGATACCAGCTGATGTTTTATCCTTAAGGAGTATCTGCAATTTCTCGAACAGGAAGTTTTTCAGATCTTCCAGGTTCTTTTCGTGTACTTTTTCTATTTTCTCCAGCGCTGATTTCTCACGCACCTTAGAGTTCTTATCTTTCTTGGCACGCTGGAACAGCTGCTTAGAGATAACAATACCTTCAGTTCCGCTCGGAGCCTTCAGAGAAGCATCCTTAGCATCGCCGGCCTTGTCACCGAAGATAGCGCGGAGCAGTTTTTCTTCCGGTGTAGGATCAGTTTCACCCTTAGGAGTGATCTTACCTATCAGGATATCACCTTCGCCCACATGCGCACCTATGCGTATGATACCATGTTCGTCAAGGTCTTTTGTAGCCTCTTCAGATACGTTCGGTATATCAGCAGTCAGTTCTTCTTCACCAAGTTTTGTATCACGTACTTCCAGTTCATACTCATCTATATGTACAGATGTGAACCAGTCATCGCGCACTACCTTTTCATTGATCACGATCGCATCCTCGAAGTTGTACCCTTTCCATGGCATGAATGCCACTTTCAGGTTACGACCCAGGGCCAGCTCACCATTCTGCGTTGCATAACCTTCAGTAAGGAAGTCGCCTGTCTTTACTTTCTGGCCTTTGCGTACCGCAGGACGAAGGGTCATGCTGGTGCTTTGGTTCGTTTTCTTGTACTTGGTAAGTGTATATATTTTCAGGTCGTCTTCAAAAGACACCAGTCGCTCTTTATCACCACGGTCGTAGCGTACGTGTATATGATCTGCATCTACATATTCTACTACACCATTGCCTTCAGCATGTATCTGGATACGTGCATCACGCGCAGCTTTAGCTTCCAGACCGGTACCAACGATAGGCACCTGTGGTATGATAAGCGGTACAGCCTGGCGTTGCATGTTCGATCCCATCAACGCACGGTTGGCATCATCATGCTCCAGGAAGGGGATCAGGGATGCGCTCAAACCAACGATCTGGTTAGGCGCTACGTCCATGTATTCCACTTCATGCGCATCAAGTATCGGGAAGTCACCTGTCTGGCGTGATTTGATCTTTTCTTCCAGGAAGTTGCCCTTATCATCCATAGGCACGTTGGCCTGTGCGATCTTGGCAAGATCCTCTTCTTCTGCACTCAGGAAACGGAAGTTCTTCAGGTCTACTTTACCTTCCCTTACCTTACGGTACGGAGTTTCGATAAAGCCCATATCGTTGATCTGCGCGTGAACGCAAAGTGTAGATATAAGACCGATGTTTGGTCCTTCCGGAGTTTCGATAGTACACAGACGGCCATAGTGGCTATAGTGTACGTCACGTACCTCAAAGCCTGCACGCTCCCTGCTCAAACCGCCGGGACCTAACGCGGAGATACGACGCTTGTGCGTGATCTCGGAAAGCGGGTTGGTCTGGTCTAAGAACTGCGATAGCTGCGAAGTACCAAAGAATGAATTGATAACAGATGATAACGTACGCGCGTTGATCAGGTCTATCGGGGTGAAGACCTCATTGTCACGCACATTCATACGCTCGCGGATGGTACGTGACATACGTGCCAGGCCAACGCCGAACTGTGCAAACAACTGCTCGCCTACTGTACGTACGCGACGATTACTCAGGTGATCGATATCATCTATTTCCGCTTTACCATTGGTAAGGCGAACAAGATATTTAATGATAGATATAATGTCTTCCCTGCTCAGTACTTTAGTGGTCAGGTTGATATCAAGACCGAGCTTACGGTTGATCTTGTAACGGCCTACTTCACCAAGGTCATAACGCTTATCGCTGAAGAACAGTTTTTCAATGATACCACGGGCTGTTTCATCATCCGGTGCATCAGAGCCGCGCAACTGGCGGTAGATATGCTGTACAGCTTCCAGCTCAGAGTTGGAAGTATCTTTGTTCAATGTATTGTATATGATAGAGAAGTCACCACTCACTTCTTCTTTCTGCATGAACACCGTTTTGATGCCCATTTCCTGTATCATATTTGCGTTGTCTTCGTCCAGGATGCTATCGCGATCCAGAACTACTTCATTACGCTCTATGGTTACCACTTCACCGGTGTCTTCATCTACGAAATCTTCAGTCCAGCTGCGGAGTACACGTGCCGCAAGTTTACGGCCAATGTTTGCCTGCAGGCTTTTCTTGTCCACTTTCACTTCATCAGCCATGCCGAAAAGCTCCAGTATATCCTTGTCCGTTTCATAACCTATGGCACGGAGCAATGTAGTAACAGGGAATTTTTTCTTACGATCGATGTAAGCATACATCACATTGTTGATGTCTGTAGCGAACTCCATCCATGCACCCTTGAAAGGTATAACGCGGGCACTGTATATTTTTGTTCCGTTTGGATGCACGCTCTGGCCGAAGAATACGCCCGGAGAACGGTGCAACTGGGAAACAACAACACGCTCAGCACCATTGATAACGAAAGTACCACGTGGTGTCATGTAAGGGATGTTACCAAGGAACACATCCTGAACGATAGTTTCAAAGTCAACGTGCTCTTCATCATTACAGCTCAGCTTCAGCTTGGCTTTCAATGGCACAGAGTACGTAAGGCCGCGCTCCATACACTCGTCGATAGTGTATCGTGGCGGGTCGATGAAATAGTCCAGGAACTCAAGAACGAAGATGTTCCTTGTGTCCGTGATCGGGAAGTTTTCCTTGAACACACGAAAGAGTCCTTCGTTGTTACGCTTATCGGGCGTAGTTTCAAGCTGGAAAAAATCCTGGAACGATTGGAGCTGAATGGCCAGCAGGTCAGGAGTTGCTGCTGCATCGTGTAACTTTCCGAAGTTAACTCTCCCGCTTGCGGTCTTTTTTTGTGGTATTGCCATAGTAAATTTAAGTACTTTTTACAACAAAAAAATCCTGAAAGACAGGCGTAGCCTATCTTTACAGGGTATCTGTATTATCAAAAAATGATCAAAATAAATTTATACACTTACTGGTGCCTTGGAACAAAGGGATGCAAAGATAAGAAACGGCCCTTAATTAATCAAAAAATATTCCAAACTTTTTAAAAATCTGCCCGACCTCCAAAAATCCCTGTAAAATAGGCTAATATTTATTATTAACTAATGTAATTATTTGCAAAAAAGCAAAAAAAGGCACGCTTTTTGCATGTCAATAATAACATCACTATAAGTTGCTTAAATTCAGTTGAATAACCTGTAACCCTAATATGAAAAATTATTTTGTCGATTTTGCGGGTTTTCGCAAAATGCCCGGTATTTATTTATTTTTAATTATTCTGCTATGTTCTGTTTTTTGTTTCAAAAGCCTGAACGTAGCACCTCTAAGCGACTGGGACGAAACACGATATGGCATGAATGCATGGAATATGCTACAAAGGCATGACTATATTAATTATTTTTTTCTCGATTTTTTTGATATTACGGTCACCAAGCCTCCATTAGGCATTTACGCCATTTGCCTTTCTTATAAAATATTCGGATATAATGAGTTTGCAATGAGGCTGCCAAGTGCCATTGCAGGGTTTCTCTTTTTTCTTGTTTTTTACCAATGGTGCAGGAAAGAAATAAACGAGCATGCAGCATTCTTCATTACACTTATCTTGCTTAGTGTAAAAGGTTTAGTAGGTTGGCATGTATTCCGCACCGGGGATCTCGATGGCATGTACACTTTGTTCATTACGCTTGCGAATATATTTTTTTATTATTACGTAAAAACAGAACATACAAGGCATGCCGTCTTGATGGTAATATTCCTTTCACTGGTATATTATACAAAAGGATTTACTTTTATTTTGTTCACACCGGGATGGTTATTGTACCTAATACTAAACAGGAAGCTGGCGATGCTTTGGAAATGGCAAACCCTGGTCTTGCTTATTATTTTCGTTTTAGTAATGACCTCATGGCCGGTCATACATTCGGCTTATTCTCATGCATTTGTAGATAATGAACTGCATTACAATAATTTTTTCCAGAGAATGTGGACCCATGATATTATAGAACGCTATTTTTCGGGATTTAAAAATTACCAGCCAAATTATCAATACATTATTGCAAACCCTGACTCGCTATACAACCTCTGGAATTACTACACGTATTTACTTATCATTCTATATAGCTATCTCGTCAAAAAAAAGAGAATAGTCAACGATCTGTTGACAAACAGGTTCTTTTTGTATTCGCTCATCTCTACCCTGCCATTGCTGATCATTAGCTTCTCTAAAGAAAAAATGGCATGGTACACCTGTACGTCAGTTCCATTTTATGCAGTAATTACTGCAATGCTCCACATAAAGATCATTTCGGCCATAAAAAGGCCTTATATGCTCAATATGGCAGAAGCCGGACTACTGTGTTTCTGCCTGGTAAGAAACGGAATACAATTGCAACTGGAAAAATCGGCCCCACCATTATCTGAACAGCTAAAAAGCAGGTATAATGCAGACAGATCCTTGCTAGTAATAACAGCCCCGGGCCGGGAAAGTGTATACCTGTATGCGATATGGCTGACGAGCAGGAAAGGGCTGATCTACTATAATAAAAACACCAGTTATGATGCAGCGCAAGCTACCCTTTTTTATAAAAATGACACCCCATACATAGATGACTTCGCGCACAGCAAGGCATATATTGTCAATTAAGCTATTGACGAGCTGATAAAACACCGGGCTATCCTATTGGGAAAGTTGGCATAGTTTTGCTAACTACTGTTGCAGAACTAAAAAACTAGAATCATGAAAACAACAAAGATCATAACAGGATTGGCACTTTTGGTACTGGCATCATTTACATCGTGCAAGAAGAACTATACGTGTACCTGCACTACAGTGGTAGCATCAGTATCAGTAACAGATACGCACGGCATAGATAATGCCACCTATACTGATGCAAAAAAAGAATGTAATAACTACGAAGACCAGGCAAACGCAAGCTATCCCGGCGGTACTACATGCCATTTATAGGATTATGCTGTTAACTACTTGTTAGTCAACAACAAAAATATATGTTCTTGGGGTTTGGTTAATTAAGAAATGTCATTACTTTTGACATACACTTAAAAAACCAAACCTCTTTATGAAAAAATTATTCCCGATTGCGCTTATTGCTTTTGCAGCTATGACATTTACTTCTTGCAAAAAAGACTATACTTGTACCTGTTCTGGTACCGGAGTTACTATAACTACCGTAACAATACCTAAAACAACTAAAAGTGATGCAAAAAGCAAATGCTCAACATTACAGGCTGGTTGGGTAGCGGCTGGTGCTACTACTGCGACTTGCGGCATCTAATTTTGAAACACATAAAAATAATGAAAGAGGAGCACTACGTGCTCCTCTTTCATTATCCATCTTATTAAGTAACAAACCATATATTACAACAGCAATTCAGGCATTATTATGAGGAAATATATTTTCCTGCTTTTTATAGGTTTGTCAGCCATGATGTTCACATCGTGCAAAAAAGATTATACCTGTACTTGCACTGTTACAACCGGGGGTACCACTACCGTTGCTCATACTTACCTGACCGGCAAAGTGAAAAAGAATGATGCCAAAAAATATTGCGATGAGGTACAGGCCTCAGTTCCCGCTTCCGCTATTCCAACAGGGACCACGTACAATTGTAGTTTATAATACTTGCTTTTAATTTAGTACATTATTAAGCAACAAAAGCAGTATATTTACAATAGCAATTCAGACATTATTATGAAGAAATATATTTCCCTGGTTATTATAGGTTTATCTGCCACGATGTTCACATCGTGCAAAAAAGATTATACCTGCACCTGTTCTGAAACTGTGAATAGTGTATCAACAGTAGTAGGCACCCAGGTATTTCACGACACGCAAAAAAATGCGCAAAGCAAGTGCGACCAATTGGCCACTTCAGACTTTGGCGGCACCGGCGCATTTGTTTCCTGTAAATTGTAACCAGTTCCTATCCTGAAACTTCCGGTTTTTCAATGCGCAACTTTTCCCGTTATCTTTTTATTTTTTTGTCGGTAGCTATGGGAGCTTTGTTCCTGTATTCAGCGTATACCAAGCTATACCCTATTCAATCTTTCGAATATACCATGGTGGAGTTTGTCCACATGCCATGGATGCTGGCGGCAATTGCTGCCCGTATACTTATAGCATTGGAAGGAGGACTAGGCATACTGATGGTCGCCCACTTTTTTGGCGCGGGCAAATGGGTACTGAAAACCGCCTTTGCGTTGCTGGGCATTTTTAGTGTTTACCTCATTTATCTCTGGGCTACAGCAGGCAATGATGTGAACTGTGGCTGCTTTGGTGACGCTATATGGATGAGCCCTTCGGCATCGTTGATCAAGAATGCGATCATGCTGATAATTACCGGCCTGCTGATTCGCTACCATAAAGGCTTCACAGGCAGTAAGTGGTACAATATTTCTGCGCCGTTAATACTGATCGCCTGTACCGCACTCATGTTCATCCTGTTCGCACTACCTGCAGAACAACCTAACTGGCTGCGCAAAGACCGCTACGAGATAGACTTTTCAGAGGTGGGCATTGAGAACGGATCTTCTCCTCACGTGCTTTATGCACCGGGGAGTACAGACACAGCAACAATAGATCAGATAGACCTGCTCAAAGGGAAATATATCATTGCATTCCTCAGCCAGTCCTGCCCGCACTGCCGCATAGCAGCTTACAAGATGCACTTACTACAGCAAAGCAATCCCCATTTCAGGTTCTTCATGATCATAGGCGGCAGCAGTGATCTAACAGAATTCTGGAAAGCAACAAAGGCCGTGAACATACCCTATGTACGCCTGGACAAAGATCATTTCCTGCACTATACAGGTGGTGTGTTCCCGCTTATAGAATGGGTAAATAACGGATGGGTAGAAGCGAAGGCGGAGTATACGAATATGAATAAGGAGGAGATAGAGAGGTGGTTAACCCCAAACGCTAAAACCCCAAACCCCTAAAGGGGCTTACTCTAATGATAATTAATCCCTGATCTAAAAATACAGAAATCCCCTTTAGGGGTTTGGGGTTAACTCTTTAAAGTATTCCTCTAACTGCAATGCAATAATATCCCAGTCGAAACGAGTGCGGATGATGTTGATACCTTCACCTCCTACTTTACGTCGCTTATCTTCTGATGACAATAATTCTATAACGCTTTTTGCAAATGCGGTCGGGTCTCTTTGCATGATAGCACCTTCTCCACTATTGATGCCCAAACCACCAAAACCAATATGGGAACAAACCACAGGAACACCCATAGCCATTGCCTCCAGTACTTTGTTTTGTGTACCTGCACCAAACCTTAGGGGCGCTACTACTACACTGGCGCTGTTATAAGTGGCTGCGAGGTCTTTGATAAAACCCGTTACAATAACATTTTCGTTAGCCAGTTCCAGTACTTTTTTCACAGGGCGCTGACCTGCTATCACGAACTTTACTTTGGGAAACTTGAGCCTGATGAGTGGTAGTATAGTTCCGGTAAAATACCCTACTGCATCCACATTGGGTGCGTAGTCCATGTTACCGGTAAACAGTATAGTATGGTCATGTGAATAATCATGATCACGTGGCGAGAAGGTGGTCATATCCACACCATTAGGCAGCAACCGGAGATTGTCTGTATGGTGTATCTTCTGCAGGTAGGCAAGGTCTTCTGAAGAACATGTGAGCGCCATGTTGTACTCCTTCAGTATATGCTCATATTTCAATACCCTATCCTGCTCTATATTTTCAAATAAGGTAGTGAGCAGCCCACGCTTTACGGTCTTCCTTCTTTCCCAGTAAAGAGAGAATGCATCGGGAAGATCGAGTATACGGGATATGTCCTTCCGGCCGGCAAGATATGGCGACATGCGCAGATGCTGCACATGTACGGCATCATACTTATGCTTCGTTATCAGTTCATCTAACTTTTGCTGTAATGCCGATGACTGAAAATATAATACCTGTAATGGTTTGCTGCTGAACAGCCCGGACAGGCAATTAACAGCAGACTTCCACTTGGGCAGGTAAATGAAATGGACTTCGGTGAATATTTTTTCCAGCTCCGCTTTGTAGCTCATATCCTCCTCCGTTTGCGCGAAAGTAAGCAGGTGTAATTCGTGCTTGCTTTTCAGGCGCTTTGCAAGGTTGAATATCTTCAGCTTATCGCCTCTGTATGGCGGGTATGGTACACGGTTTGCGAGGAAAAGTATTTTCATAAAACCCCAAACCCCTAAAGGGGCTAATCATGTTTTGTTGTAAAGCTAATCAAGTGTTTTAAATATCTTGTACCCGAGTGGTTTAGCCCCTTTAGGGGTTTGGGGTTTTACTTCATGATCTCATGACCCATCTTATCGCGTTTGGTCTGCAGATAAAATTCGTTGTGCGCATTGGCTGCTATTTCTATGGGTACCGTTTCTACTACTTCCAACCCGTAACCAACGATACCAGCGCGTTTGCGGGGATTGTTAGACATCAGCTTCATCTTAGACACGCCGAGATGACGTAATATCTGGGCACCTATGCCATAGTCGCGCTCATCTGTTTTAAAGCCCAGTGCAAGATTTGCCTCTACGGTATCTTTTCCTTCTTCCTGTAGCTTGTACGCTTTTAGCTTATTGAACAGGCCTATACCCCGCCCCTCCTGGTTCATATACAGCACCACGCCTTTCCCTTCTGCCTCCACCATTTCCATAGCCTTTTCCAGCTGTTCGCCACAGTCGCAACGTAGCGAATGCAGTATGTCGCCGGTAAAGCACGAACTATGCACACGAACCAGTACCGGCTCATCTTTTGCCCATTTACCTTTTATCAGTGCCAGGTGATTATCTCCTGTGTTGGTCTGCTTAAAGGCAACCAATTCAAAATCGCCATGCTTTGTCGGCATATGCACCCTTACTTCCTCCTCTATCAAGGTTTCCGTTTGAAGCCGGTAAGAAATTAGGTCTTTTATAGAGATGATCTTCAGGTCAAATTTCTTAGCTATTTCCAGCAGTTGCGGCATACGTGCCATAGTGCCGTCATCATTCATTATCTCAACAAGTACACCGGCAGGCTCAAAACCGGCAAGACGAGCAAGGTCTACAGTAGCTTCTGTATGACCTGTACGGCGTAATACACCTTCATCCTTTGCTCTGAGCGGGAATATGTGGCCCGGGCGACCAAGGTCTTCAGGTTTTGTAGCCGGGTCTATCAATGCCTGAACCGTTTTAGCCCTGTCCTGCGCAGATATACCTGTAGTGCAGCCATGCCCTATAAGGTCTACTGACACGGTAAATGGTGTCTGGTGCAATACCGTATTGTTTTCCACCATCAGATTCAGGTTCAGCTCAGCACATCTTGTTTCTGTAATGGGAGCACATATAAGTCCACGACCATGTTTCGACATGAAATTAATGATCTCGGGGGTTACATTACGGGCAGCGGTCACAAAGTCACCTTCGTTCTCACGGTCTTCATCATCCACAACTATCAGTAATTTTCCGTTTCGCAGGTCTTCTAACGCAGATTCTATTGTATTCAGCATAATAAAAATTCAAAAGTAGCAGCTCGTCATACAGTTAAGGACGGCAATAAAGTACAAAGGTACTACCTATTTGCCTTGATAAAAAAAGAGGAATATAGAGCGATGTTAAAGTTCTGCCCATCGATGGGCCTCTGCATGAGAACAATTAATATTTGTAGGCTCTTCTTTGGTCATTACCGTTATACCGCAGTCGCGGCAATAAAAGTGCTTAGTGCCGATAGGCCCAAGGTCGGTCCAGGTATGCAGCACACCTGCAAAACAATCTTTTTCTGTCGGCTGTTTTGTAGTAAGTACCGTAGTGCCGCAATGCCTGCAATGATAATTATTATCACCTGCCTGCCCCAGGCTTATCCAGTCGTGATCAGGTGCCTTAAGGCAATATGCACTTGAAGGCTTTGCAGTAGTTCTCAGCTTTTGATTACAATTCTTGCATACGAACCAATAGCTGGGCTTTGCCTTTACTACCGGCGCATCCGCGGCTACGGCAGCCTGTTTCTTCTTTCTGTAGTTCTCAAATAGCTTTCTGCAGCCGGCCATAAGCAGTATGGCACCTATAAGACCTGCAAGCGTCTTGGGATCAAGATCTTCATACGGATCAATGTCCTTGAGCGGCGCTTCTTCAGGTATACTATTGTCCTCTGGTATTTCTTTTAAGAATTTTGATTGTACATAGCCTTCCTTTTCACGATAGATGATCTTCATCCACAGGCCATTATTCTCCAATATCTCTACCGTATCACTTTTTTTCAGCTTATAATACGTATCAAATTTGTTACCTGCGCCCCTCCTTACCTTCAACTCCTGCGTGGTGGTATACAGCGTAGCATCTGCAACCGTCACTGCAAACTGGCAAACCAGTAATAACAATATTACCTTCCTCATCTTCACTTAGTACTATTTTTTAATTGAGCGTACAGCTTTATTACGCGCAAAGGTCGTAAAAAAGCAGCTCTTATGCAAATATTACCTCAAATGTAATTATGCCGGTAATGTAAAGTGCGGATTATAAATGATGCCGAAAGCATTGCCCCACGGATCTGATACTGCCGCAACAACTATCTCATCCCCTACTTCTGCTGGCGCTTCCAGTTCTGTAGCGCCTGCCTCTAATAAGTCGTGGAATGCCGTTTTCACATCCTCTACGCCCCAGTAGGTGATCACATTCGCCGTTTTATCTGAAGCGCTATCATCTTCCGGTTGCAAACCGAGTTCATAGCCGGCCACATTAAAGCCAACGTAAAATGGCTCATCGAAATAAGGCGCTATGCCCAACACTGCGGCGTACCATTTTTTAGCTTCAACTATATCAGCTACTTTATAAATGGTCGTGCGAAGTCCTTTGATAGCTAGTGGCATATGATAGTTTTAGAAGACAAAAGTATTAAGTGAAGATAACAAAATA
>JAOQAP010000231.1 GCA_025963465.1 Flavipsychrobacter sp. | reverse complement strand
CCGGTCATATTATTTTCACATACTGTAGTCAGATTTTTAGCTGATACGGTATAGAATCCACCTGAGGATCTAAGACCAAAATTCAGCGGCAATCCGGTGCCATTTAAACTGTCGACAAGCACTATTCCATTATAGAGATAATACCGCACACCGGAGACAGAACCGGAAAGACCAACCGCAACTCCCGGTCCTCCTATACAAAAATCTCCGCCACCAGTCACAATATAAGCATCAGGCAATGGCCATACGGTCAATGGTACAGTAATGCTGCATCCTGTACCCGTAGTATAAGTTACTGTAGCTGCACCTGCCAGAACACCGGTAACAACACCTGATGATGGAACAATAGTAGCATTACCTCCGGCAGAAATATCCCAGGTACCACCAAGTATAGCATCGCTTAATTTAGTAAATCCACCAACGCATACATTTGGCGAGCCAAGTATTGGCGTAGGCGAATCAAATACTGTAATTGTATCTAAAAGGTAACAGCCTGTAGGCAATAAGTATGTAACAATTGCTGTTCCGGCATTGGCGCCATATAATGCACCTGAATAAATATCAACCAATACGGCAATATCGGTAGTGCTCCATGTACCACCTAATGTCGTATCACCCAATGCATACAAGTTACCTGTACATATTTTATTTGGCCCGCTTATTACGCCGGGTAGTGCGTTAACTGTTATTGGTGTAGTATTATAACAACCTGTTGGCAATGTATAAGAAAGCATACCGCTGCCTACAGAATATGCAGTAATAAATCCGCCGGTGCTCACAGTTACCAACGCACTGGTCCATGTACCTCCCGGCGTCAGATCTGTTGCATAATTAGTCTTATCTGAATAACACATTACAGGTGACACCAATGAAATAGATGCAGGGTTAGGGTTAACTGTTACTGCTTTCAATGCAAGACAACCGGAAGATACTGCATATGTGATTGTAGCAGAACCTGCTGTCACACCAACGACATCGCCTGTGTTGATATCCACAGTCACATCACCGCCTATTGTACTCCATGTCCCCCCGGTCGTTGGGTTGCTAAGAGTAATTGTTCCACCCACGCAAACGCGCCCTGCGCCGATAACAGCAGGCAACGGCGGATCTACAGTTATTACAGTTATTTCAGAGCATATACCACCTGTAGTATACGATATAGTAACAGTACCGGTTAATAAACCGGAAACATTACCCAGACCATCTACACTGCCTATGGTTGTATTGCTGCTGCTCCACACCCCACCGGTACTAAAATCAGTTAGCGCTACGGTATTGCCTTTACATACACCGGTAGGACCTACTATAGGATTAGGTACAGTCAACACATTTATGTTACCTGTAACAACACAACCAGACACGTTATAACTGATCGTAGCGGTACCAGCAGAAACACCGGTCACTGCATTTGATACGAGGCTTACAGTAGCATCAGGACTGGACCATGCACCACCTGCTACGAGGTCGCTAAGGTAAGTAGTACTGCCAATACATACAGATGATGCACCTGTAATAACAGATGGCATAACTTTAACTGTTACTATCTGAACTCCGACACAACCTGAAGTATTAGTATAAGAGATAATGGAAGTACCCGGAGCAATACCTTTTACGAAACCAAATGCTGAAGGAGTTGTAGCTATAGCTGTATTGCTGCTACTCCATGCGCCCCCGCTACCACTTGTAAGCACCGTAGTTGCGCCAACACATACTGACGGCGTACCGCTTATTACAGGCGTGGCGTTTATCGTTACATTTACAGTTGTTGTTACCGTAGTAGTACCATCGCTTACCTGGATAGTGTATGTATCAGGACCTGAATACCCAATCGTAGGTGTGTATGACGTGCCCGTGGGTGTAATACTTGTGCCTGACGCTGCAGTAGCAGGGAAACCGCTTAACGTACCATGTATCGGAGCTGTAGTAACTGTCCACGTAAATGTGAAACCGGTTGTTCCTGATGCGGTAAGAAATGTATCAATGGCTGCAGCAGGTGCATTTTGACAAATAGACATGGATTGCGTTGGTCCGCCCTTCCATGTGATAGGAGCGGCCTTTGCTGCAAAACTGAACAAAAACATACTCGCAACAAGCAAAAAGCCAAATTTCTTCTCCGTGAAAATGTTTGTAGTAAATATTTTTTTCATATCCAATGTAATTTATTCAGGAATGTAATGGGCAATAAAACCAGATCTATTCTGATTACAGGTTTTACAATCAGCGAATATACAACAAAATATGTAAATCGCCATGTGGTAAAAATACCCAAAAAAGCATTTTTTTTCTGAATTAATGAAACAATGTCCATAAGAATACCTAAGACAAATTACACAATATGCAATTTAATATCTGTCAACTAAACAAATCATTTGCTTTTACTTACTTTGCTACGTCGATGGATAATAGCTTAATAAGAACACGGATAGAAATTGCAGTGCTTTTCGCATTATACCTGTTCCTGCTCCCAAAATCTTATATGCAGCTGGATATGGACTACTGGCGGGAGTGGGCGCTGATCATTCACCGAAACGGGCTGGCACATGCCTATATTTCCAGTATAAACTACTTTCCTGTATATATTTATGGATTGTATATCTATGACTTGCTGCAGGGCACCGAGGCAAATATCGTACAGCATATAAACAGCATAAAAATATTGTTCGTGTGCTTCGATTTCTTGCCGGTGGTAGTACTCTGCGCTTTCCGGCAAAAATTATTGACCTTTAAAATACCCCATCTCTACCTGCTGCTGAATATTGCCTATGTATTCAACTCTATGATGTGGGGACAGATCGATAGTATATATACAAATCTTGCATTGCTGGCCATCATCATTACGCTGCACTACCCCGTATGGGGTATACTGCTGTACCTGCTGGCGCTCAACACCAAACAGCAGGCCATAGAGTTTTTGCCTGTCATGTTTGTTGCAGCAGTCTATAGTATCAGGAACACAGGAACCATAATTAAAGTCGTAGCAGCTGTTGCCGTTTTACAGGTGATCATATTACTTCCATTTCTGGGTAGCGGCGGAATGGGTAAAATGGCAGGCATAGTGACCAACACGGTGGGGCTATATCACAACCTGTCGATCTGTGCATTTAATATATGGTACCTTATCACAACGAGCAACCCTTACTTTATTAACGCCAGTGATAAGTGGATAGTATTATCATACACCGCCATAGGGCTTATCATGTTTGCGATAACAACGATGGCCGTATTTATGCCGCTTTTGAAAAGAATCTGGCAACTCAGAAAAAACAGACTAGCAATAGACATCGTAACATGGCATCGGATATTTTTAGGTACCGGACTTATATGCCTGTACTTTTTCTACTTCAACAGCCAGATGCACGAGCGCTATGCCCACCCTATTATCATTTTCTTTTTCTTTTACGGAGCCGCAGCTAAGAATTACAAGCTATACATACTCGCATCTATACCCTACTTCCTGAGCCTCGACAAATGTTTTCCCGACTATCTGCCAATAGTGCATTATAAGATCATCTATGCATCTAAGATCATAGCAATATGGTACACAGTCACAGTGATATACGGCAGCTACCTATACTATAAATTAGTCACAGAACCACCAATTAACCAATTAACCAATTAACCTTTCTTCAGTATCAGCTTATCAAGGCTTTCCTGTGCAAGAGGATGGTAATTGCCACGGTATTTTGCGTACAGTCTTTTAGCCATTTCAGTGCCTTGTGGTGTTTTCATCATTTCCCCATATAATGGCTCCAGGAATTTGCGCCTGCCTACATTGCTCAGGAATTGTTCCATAGCAGGATACGGTGTCGTATAACCGGCCCGTACCGACATAATAAACCATAGATCAGCTATCTCACTATTGCCCGTTGTCCTGAACATAAATGCATCATCCAGTAGTTTCAGTTGTGCTGCAGTTATAGCAGTTGGCATTTTGCGAAGGAACTGCAACCATTCGTGTGTGGTCCAGTCTACAGTTGTAAGCTGAGCGGCAGGAGTACCGTGCAGGAATTTCGTCCGCTCGGAATCAACGAACTTAAAACGGTCTTGATCCACACGGGGGCAGTTTGCCGGTATGCCCGGGCCATATACCCATGCTTTTATGTTCAACTCTTTTTTCACATCGTCTGCATCTTTCAGCAAAGTAGTGTCCATATACGCCAGGAAAGCTTCTGTGGTGATGGTCTTGAACGCATGTGATTCAAAATATTTTGCAAGGAACCTGTCGAACTGATCACGACCTACATTATTTTCTATCAGTTTCAGGAAGTGGGAACCTTTTTCATAAGGTATATCTGTAAGTCCTGCGTCGGGGTCGCGGCCTTTCAGGTCCAGTTTCAGCCATGTATCTTTACTGGTCGCACCAAGGTTATTCACCTCAGCAACAAGGTCCTGGTAGCCCAGCTCCCATAACATATCTGAATAACCCTTGCCCAGCATCTGCTCCATAATGCGGCGCTCAAAATAATCAGTAAAACCTTCATTGAGCCAGAAATCGTCCCATGTGGCGTTGGTCACCAGGTTACCGCTCCAGCTATGCGCCAGTTCATGGGCTATAAGACTTACCAATGAACGGTCGCCGGCTATAATAGTAGGTGTGCAGAAAGTAAGTCTTGGATTTTCCATGCCGCCTATAGGGAATCCCGGCGGCAATACGATAACATCATACCTGCCCCAGGCATAGTGGCCATATAATTGTTCTGCGGTATTTACCATCCTGCCTACATCCTCAAATTCATATCGGCATTTTTCTATCATGCCCGGCTCTGCATATACTCCTGTACGCTCATCAATGCTCTTGAAAGATATATCGCCCACAGCCAATGCCATCAGGTAAGCAGGTATCGGGGAATCCATAGTAAAGTAGTAAGTATCGGTAGTGCTTAATTCCTGCGGATTGAGTGCACTCATCAATGCCATCAGCCCCTTAGGAACTTTTACATGAGCGTTATAGGTAAACCTGATACCCGGGCCATCGGCACATGGTATCCATGAGCGGGCATAGATAGATTCTGACTGTGTGAACAGGAACGGGTGCTTTTTATCATGCGTCTGCTGCGGGTCCAGCCACTGCAGCGCACGGGCATTCTTACCTGTCTTGTAACTTACCTTTACCGACTTAGTGCTTGTCCTGATAGGTATATGCAATGCGCTGCCAAGGTATTTGACTTGTTTGTCCAACACAAATGAAGCAGGCTTACCATCTACACTTACACTATCTATAGAGAGGTCATAAGTATCAAGAATGAGCTGAGTGGCTGCTTTACGATTATTGATGGTCCAGGTAGCAGCGCCTGCAATCTGCTTCCTATCCATATCCACGACTATGTCCAGGTCCAGGTGCTGCATGTCCACGCTGTCTGCATTAGATAAAGTATGGGCATCCTTTACCACCGTAGTATCTTCATTTTGTGTTGCAGCGGTTTTAGATTTCCAGTGGCAAGACCCACAGGATATAATAATAAGCAGTCCTACTAATACATTTCTCAGCATAAACAAGTGTTGGAAACGTAAAAATAAGTAATAAGCCGGCTTATCCAACTAAACTTATGGGTTCATGAGGCGAAATGCATGCCCCCACTGCCCCTGCAGCATACCGGGTATACACCACAACATACACAACGGCTCTATGGCACGTGCCGCAGTAGCCTTGCCCATATCTGCTATACCCCAGCCAAATTCTGTAAGTATTGTCTTGACATGTTCCTTAGATGCATCATTATTACCACAGATAAACATGGTGGGCTGCTCTTTGAATGCAGGATCTACCATCAATGCATTACCTACACTATTAAATGCTTTCACAAAATGCACTTCCGGAAACTGTGTCTGCAACTGCTCCATCAGTGATTCATCGAACGTAGTGAAATATTTCAGCACACCATTTTCAGGCGGTGCATCAGCTATTGGATTGGTAGTATCTATTACTGTTTTGCGCAGCATATTCTGCGGCCCTGCCAGCTCTATGGCTGCTGCTGCCACATTGCCTTTCACCGCCAGCACCACTATGTCGCCAAACTTAGCCGCATCTTCGAAACTGCCTAACAAAGCTTTGCCTCCTGTTTCCTCTTTCCACTTACTAAGCTTCGACACATCACGGGAACCAAGCATCACTTCATAATTATGTTTCAAAAAACCCTTTCCCAGCGATTGGGCCACATGCCCTGAACCGATAATGCCTATCCTTTTCATAAGGTCTTTTTTTTAGGAAAATTAGCTTAATTATTAAATGAAAAAAGAATTGCAGTGTTATTCTTATTTATAATGCCATTACAAAAGACAATACAACAACCGAACATATATGACCTGTAATTTTATTACTGCTAAAAAACTGTACCACATGTCGTTGAATGTACCTACATTTATACTCAAAATAAATTATTTCATGTTCAATAAAAAACTGATGTGCGTTGCTGCCCTGTCAGCAAGTATGGTCCTTCCTGCTCAAAACCTTTTTGCACGGAATGGTAAAAGTTACGCGGTGTCTGCTTACAGCATCTACCAATCACTGCCTGTAAATACAAAAGCAGCAGAAAAATATATCAAAACGATCAACAGTACATTCCCTGGCTGGGCTGTAACTACTGACAAGCTCAACGGAATGTTTACCGACATATATGGAGCGCCTATAACAGCAGACGGTAATACTATCTCTGAAAAGGCTCAAATATGTATAAGCCAGCAATTAGGACAATCAGGCATTAACAGCGCTGAATGGAAACTGATAAGCACCCCAAGCGGACGCAAAACTGACTACGTCAACTTCACACAAACCATTAACGGGCATAATGTTGTGTATTCATGGTTAAGCTTCGCTTTTACCAAGGGCGGCAACCTTGCCAGGATACAAATGAACAACCATGGTACACCTGCAAGCAATGCTACTGCAAAACTGAGCTCAGACGAAGCTAAAAAAGCGGCACTACAGGACCTTACCGATGTTGCCATTGAAAAAACAACAATAGATGCAAACTGGGAATGGTACCCGATACCTACAGCCACAGGATATACACTACATGCGGCGTGGCATTTTGAGGTTGAGGGTACTGCAGAAGGCAGTGTGCCCCTGGACCTGACCGGCTACATTGATGCAACCAGTGGCGCTATACTGGAACGTGCCAATGAAACAAAAGAGACCAGCCTTCCTTACGACGTGATTGTAAAAGGTATGGTGTATAAGAATAACACGCTATCGCCTGCTACACTAGAGCCATTAACCGACCTTAACCTTTTTATAAATGGTGATACGATAGCCAGTTATACCGATGCAGACGGTTTTTACAGCAGCAATCTTTACAACCTTCCTTCAATAACATCTATACCACTTGCAGGCAAATGGTCCACAGTTATTGATTCTGTAACGGCGACAATACCCGTATTCCTTGATACGGTATTATTACCCGGCTCTACTTTCATTTATCCTGTAACAGCGCCATCAAGTGACCGTCATGTAAATGCATACTACCATGTAAACAGAGTGCATAGTTTCATGAAAGATCATTTCCCGCTGTTCACCGGAATGGATTTTTCATTACCCACCAGCGTAGACCTGACAACAGGATCATGTAACGCATTTTACAATAAAGGAAAGATCAATTTTTATAAAGAAAGCAGTAGCTGCAACTCTTTTGCTGAAATAGGTGACATTATCTACCATGAATATGGCCATGCAATATCAGATAAATTCTATGCAGCTATTACAGGCAAAGGCATGAGAAATGGTTCACTAAATGAAGCATGCTCTGATATCTGGGCAATGAGTATTACCCACGATCCTATATTGGGTGTTAACGCTTTCAAGGGATATTCAGGTTTTATACGCCGCTATGACATGATGCCGCAGATATACCCGGTAGACCTGGAAACAAATACAACTTATGCTGATGTGCATAAGAATGGCCAGATAATAGCAGGATGCTGGTGGGATGTGGCTATGAACATTGGCAGTATAGACACTATGGCACAACTGTTCACCGACGTGTATTTTGCGACTCCTGATGGCGCTACAGGAAAAGAAGGCACTATATACCAGACCATACTGATAGATGCATTGCAATCTGATGACGATAATGGTAACTTGCTGGACGGCACACCGCACTACAAGCAGATTGTGGCAGCATTTGCAAAACATGGCATTTACCTGTGTGGCGATATGACCCTGACCCATAGCGAGCTTACCAATCAACCTCCTTTCACTCCTATCGACGTAACGGCAACTTTGACCATGTCAAAAACAAGCTCTTTCCACGACATTACACTTTACTACCGCACCAACGGAGCTGGCACATGGAATGCAGTGGCAATGAAAAGCAGCAGCACGACCGTAACTGCTACTATACCTGCACAATCAATGGGAACCGTAGTAGAATATTATTTCATAGCGCATGACTCACTTAATAATGATCCTATCGCTTATTTCCCTGTAACTTACAATACGTCATTACCTGCCAACCAGATCACGATACCTTACCAGTTTGGTGTGGGTATAAGAAGCGTTGAAGGACACGATTTTGAATCAGTTGTATCAGGCTGGCTGGTAGGCGGCAATAAAGGTGATGATGCATCAACACCATGGCACCAGGGACCTCCGATAAAAAACTCACATTCTGCTACATTCCCAACGAAAGACCATACTTCAGGAACAGGTAAATGCCTGATCACCGGTAACGGGTCAAGTGGTACCTATGGCAGTGGCGTGGCTGATGGCACAACGACTGTTCTGTCTCCTATATTCGACATTAACAGGTTCAATATACCAGTTGTAGAATACTACAGATGGTTCTCAAATGAACAAGGCTACGAAAACTTCAAAAACGACCCATGGATAGTAAAAGTAAGGAACTCTGCAAGCGCCAGCTGGACAACTGTAGAAAACACCTACCAGGCCGACAACAACTGGCGCAGAAGGATATTCAGGGTCAGCTCATTTTTACCTTCAGGCTCTGGCCAGTTGCAGATGATGTATGTCATCTCTGACTCTGCTGTTGCTAACTGGGCCGATGGCGGCCAGAGTGTAACTGTAGGTGGCATAGACGACTTCTTCATTTATGACATGGCAAATACGTTGGAAATACCTGCAGTACCTGCAACAAAAGCAGAGGTATATCCTAACCCTGCTGACGATAAGATACAAATCGTATTGCAGGCTGGCAGTACCGGTACGGCCAGCCTCTATGATATGCTGGGCAGGAAAGTAGCTGAATTAAGCATTGACCAGAACAACACATCTTATTCAATAAACACTAAGGACCTGGGTGCAGGACAATATAATATGGTGATACAAACAAATTCCAGCGTTCAGTCTAAAAAAGTAGTTGTAATTCACAATTAATATTTTGCTTCAGAAAATTACAAAAGCCCCATAAATGGGGCTTTTGTAATTTAAAACATAGCTTAAAAGGATACAAACATGCTCAAATCAACTGATATCCACTAACTTTATAAATAAACCTATAATGACATGCGCTATAAATTCATAACCCACATTGCATTAGCATGCATATCTTCTTCTCTATTGAGGCCTGATGTACAAGCACAGAAAAAAAATTTCGACATATCAGCATTTAGTGTGTACAGGAGATTACCTGCTAACACTGCTGCAATAGAAAAGTCACGAAAAAAGATATCGCATGTATTCCCTGATTGGGCAATAACAACGGATAAGTTAAACGGAACATTTACTGATATCTACGGCACACCAATAGATATAGCAGGAAAGACAAATATAGAGCAATCATTGAATTGCTTAGGTATAAAGCTAAAAGCGCTGGGCATCTACGAAAGTGAATGGATCCAGACAAACAAAGCTGAGGCTCCTAAAGCCAACTACACTTATTTCAGGCAAGAGATCGATGGTCATCCGGTCGTATTCTCACAGCTCAACTTCAGGTTTACAAAAGAAGGCATGCTGGCGAGGATCCAGATGAAAAATTATGGCCGGCCAAAAAGCATCGGACCAACGCTGACCAAAGAAGAAGCAAAACAGATAGCGGTAAAGGACCTTGGTAATGCAACTGTAACTGCTGTAAATATAAAAGATGAGTGGTGTTGGTTCCCGCTACCATCGGTATCGGGATATGAATTACGTCCGTCATGGAATTTTGAATTAACCGCTAAAGACAATAGTGCTATACCTATTATTCTGTCCGGTTATATTGATGCGATTAACGGAACAATACTGTTCCGGTCAAACAAAGTAAAAGAAGGAAGCTATGACCTGACGGTAAAAGGCACAGTATATAAGAACGGTACATTACTTCCGGCATCACTGGAACCACTACCATACCTTGATCTGAAAATCGGCTTTGGCTCCTATAACACTGACGCAGCTGGATACTATTCCAATACCGGCATACTCCTCCCACAAAACACCCTTCTATCTTTGTCTGGTCCATGGTCTATGGTCGTTGATAATCCTTCTCTTGCTACTCCCAATGTGTTCAACCTTGTTACTATACCGGGCACCACTTACACATTCCCTATTTCACCGGGCTGTAGCGACAGGCACATAAACGCATATTACCATGTCAATAAAATACACGATTTCATGAAAGGGTATTTTACATCTTTTACAGGACTGGACTTCCCGCTGACAACTAACGTGGACGTGACCGGGTCGTGTAATGCATTTTACAGCGGATCAACCATCAGTTTTTTTGCTGAAGATGCAACGTGCTATTCTTTTGCTGAATTGGGAGATGTAGTGTATCATGAATACGGCCACGGTATTTCAGACCTGTTTTATCAATCCATTACAGGCTTTGGAATGATCAACGGTTCGCTTAATGAGGCATGCTCCGATATCTGGGGGTTAAGCATTACCCACAACCCAATTCTTGCAGAAAACGCATATAAAACATATGGCGGCTTTATTCGCAGATATGACATGCTGCCGCAGGTCTACCCTATTGATATCGACAATGGTTTTATGGGCTATTCAGACCCGCATAAAAACGGAGAAATAATTGCAGGGGCATGGTGGGATGTAGGAGCGAACATTGGTAGCATAAGTACAATGACCCAGCTTTTCACCGACGTATACTATGACGTGCCTGACGGACCGCCGGGTACAGAAGGTATGGTTTATCAGTCTATACTCATTGATGCACTTATGGCAGATGACAACAATAGCAACTTACTGGACGGCACACCGCATTATGCCCAGATAGTTGCAGCATTTGCCAAACATGGCATTTACCTGGAAGGAGACGCCGATCTGATACATACAGAACTGGCAATGCAAAAATCAGGTGTACCAATAAAGGTAAAAGCAACCCTGTCTATCGGGACTGCCAAGTATTTTCACGATATGAAAATGAGTTACCGCATCAATGATACAGGTGCATGGACGGCAGTTGCGATGGCTGATACCACATTTGCATTTACAGGAATCATACCTGCACAACCTGCTGGAACAGTAGTGGACTATTACTTTACCATGTTTGATGCATTAAAGACACCAAACGGATATTTCCCGGTGGCATACCACCCATTATTGCCTTCAAACCAGGTAAATATTCCTTTTCAATTTGTGGTAGGTGTTAACGCTAAAGATACTACGAACTTTGAAGCAACTTCATATCCTACATGGAAGATAGGTGGGAATACAGGCGATGATGCAACTTTGGGGCTATGGCAAATAGTGTATCCTGCAGGATTCGGCCTGATTGGCCCTATGGCAGATCATACAACCGGGTTCGGCAAGTGCCTTTCATCAGGCGATGCTATTAATGACACAGGGGTAAACAATGGTACAACATCTGTATTGACCCCGGTTATTGATATCAGTAAATTTACTGCACCGGTCATCGAATACTACAGGTGGTACAGTAATGACCTGGGCTGGTATAATTTCAAAAATGATCCATGGGTTGTGAAGATAAGAGATGCATCTGCAACTACCTGGCAAACTGTAGAAAAAACATACCAGGGAGATAATAGCTGGAGGCGCAGAGTATTCCCGGTTGCCCTGTTCTTCCCCACAACGACAAAACAAATCCAACTCCAGTTTTTTGCTTCTGATTCCATTCTTAATAAATGGGGATCCCGGGGACAAAGTTTAACTATGGGAGCAATAGATGACTTTACCATTTATGACAAAAAAACATCAGTAGGGGTGAATGATGTCACTGTAGCTAAAATGGAGGTTTTCCCTAATCCTGCTGACGATAAAATAGAAATAACATTGCCTGCCGGCAACACGGGTACTGCATGTTTATACGACATGCACGGCAGAAAGACAGCTGAAATAAACATTTATCAAAACATCACCTCATACTCGATAAACACAAAAGATCTTGCAGCGGGACAATACAACCTGTTATTACAAACCAATTCCAGCGTTCAATCTAAAAAGATAGCTGTACTGCACAATTAAAATCATATTTTTGCAAACTAAAATAGCCCTTGGCGGGGCTATTTTAGTTTGCAAAACTTATAAAAACCAACAGATAGCATCCAATGAACAAATTATTATTAGCATCTTTATTTACATTACTCACAATTGTATCACACGCTCAAAAAGTAAAGCCTGATTACACCGCTATTGATAAAAAAGCATTGCAGATACCCGCAGCACAAACAAAAACCACAAGGGATATAGCAGATTATGTAACAGCAAATTTCACTTCTGCATCAGATAAAGCAAGAGCAATATTTATATGGACAGCATCCAATATCCAATATGATATTGACAATATGTTTGCGATCAACTTTTATGAGAAAAGGGAAGAAAAGATCAATAAGGCGCTGAGCACAGGAAAAGGCATTTGCGAAAACTACGCCACTGTGTTTAATGACATTTGCTCCAAGGCAGGACTTACATCTTATGTAATAGAAGGATACACTAAGCAAAACGGCTTTACCGATTATATATCTCACGCATGGTGCGCTGCATTGATTGACACTTCGTGGTTCCTGTTTGACCCAACCTGGGGATCAGGATATATCAGCAACCAGAAATTTGTGAAAAAGATCAATAATGACTATTTCAAAGTACCACCTTCGGTACTGATAAGATCGCATATGCCTTTTGATCCGCTATGGCAGTTCCTGTATTACCCGGTTTCAGTACAGGAATATTATGAAGGCAAAATACAGGCATTAAACAAAGTATTCTTCAACTATAACGATTCTATTAAAACGTACAACCTGCAGACCCAACCGGAACAGTTGCAATCGGTTGCAAGGAGAATAGAACAGAACGGTATCAGGAACTCAATGATCTTTGACAGACTTGCACACCTGAAAAGAGAGCTGGAAATATATAAGCAAAACGAACAGGTAAATGCACAAAACGAAACTATGGGCAACTACAATGCCGCAGTAGCGGATTTTAATGACGCCGTAAATGACTTCAATGCATTCATTGACTACAGGAACAAGCAATTTTTGCCCAAAAAACCGGATGATGCCATAAAACGCATGATAGAAATACCTGACGAAAAAATAAAAAGCGCAAAGACTAGGCTAAACCTGATAAAACATTCGGATAGCAATACGGCACAATTGATACTATCCATGAGTAAATCTATAGACGAAATTGCAGGGCGCATTGATGAACAAAAAGAATTCGTCACAAAATATATCAGCAAAGGAGCCATGGGAAGAAAAGGTATGTTTACCAAGTATACGTGGATGGGTATACCGCTTAACTAAAGGAAAAAAGTAAAAATGGCTTCGTGATCGAAGCCATTTTTATTTTCTTATGTATTATCAGTAAGTTACTCTTTCATCATTTCCTCTATCACCTGTGCAATATCTTCAGCATTTGGTTTTGAGAAGTAATCACCATCAGTAGAATAAGCAGGGCGATGCGCCTGCGCTGATATAGTACGAGGAGAAGCATCGAGCCATCTGAAACCACCTTGCTGCTCCATCACATGCTGGAACATATAGGCAGTAGCGCCACCCGGCACGTCTTCATCTATAAATATGATACGGTTGGTCTTTTTCAGCGACTCAACGATCATGTGATTCACATCGAACGGAAGCAGTGTGCGCACATCAATGACCTCGCAACTGATACCCTGCGGAGCAAGATAAGTATTGATCGCATCGTCTATGATACGCAATGTAGATCCGTATGATACTATGGTAATATCAGAACCTTCTTTTATTACTTCAGGTACACCAAACGGCACTGTGAATGTACCCAGGTTTACAGGCAATTGTTCCTTCAACCTATACCCATTAAGGCACTCTACCACTATACCCGGCTCATCACTCTGCAGCAGTGTATTGTACATACCGGCCGCCTGTCCCATATTTCTTGGAACGCACAGGTACATGCCACGTATGGAGTTGATGATCATTCCCATTGGTGAGCCACTATGCCATATACCTTCCAGCCTGTGACCACGGGTACGTACTATGATGGGGCATTTTTGCCCGCCACGTGTACGATACTGTATTGTAGCTACATCATCACTCAATGGCTGTAAGCCATAAAGCAGGTAATCCAGGTACTGCATCTCTGCAATAGGACGAAGACCACGCATAGCCATACCTATACCCTGCCCTATAATGGTAGCCTCCCGGATACCTGTGTCAGATATACGCAGGGCGCCATACTTTTCCTGCAGGCCGGCAAAGCCCTGGTTCACATCGCCTATCTTACCAAGGTCTTCACCAAATGCAAAGACAGCAGGATTATTGGCAAATGTGTAATCGAAGAACTTATTAAGCACTTCGTAACCATTCAATGTTTGCGGCTCGTCACCATAATCAGCAGGCACTTCCGGCACCTTCATCGCATTCAGTTTCGACTCTGAATGAAGATGTGACGAGAACTTATCCTGGTTATCGGTTTTAATATTGTTATAAAAATTACGCAGAGACCTAAAGGCATCCCCACCCTGCGGGCATAACGCCATCACCTTATACACGGTCTGCATAACGTCCTTGCGGATAGGCTCTTTGATCGCGTTAAGCTCCTGCACCATAGAAGCTATTGCCTGTGCCTGCTCACCTGCTTCATATACCACCTGGTTGCAAAGGCGCGTTGCTTCCTGTATTTGTGTTTTTACTGGTTGTACAAATTCTTCCCACGCCTTTTGCTTGGCCTGGCGCGCTTCTGCTTTTGCCTCTTCTTCTATTGCAGTTATCTCTTCATCAGAAGCTATTTTATTGTCCATTACGAACTGGCGCATACGGGTGATGCAATCCCAGTCCTTCTCCCACTCCAGCCTGTCTTTAGACTTATACCTTTCGTGAGAACCTGATGTAGAGTGTCCCTGTGGCTGTGTCAGCTCCTGCACATGGAATATAGCAGGTATCTGCGTATCACGTACCCTTGCTATGCCCTGTTGTATAGTTTGCACCAGCGACGCATAGTCCCAACCCTTAACTGTATAGATATTGATACCGCCTTTCTTATCATCCCACTGCATACCTGCAAGGGCATCAGAAATGGAGTTTTTTGTTGTCTGGTATTTACGTGGCACAGATATACCATAACCGTCGTCCCATACAAATATTGCCAATGGCACCTGCAACACACCTGCTGCATTCACGCTCTCCCAGAACAGACCTTCAGACGTAGCAGCATCGCCTATGGTGCAGAATACTACTTCATTACCTTTGTTGCTGAACTTTTCAAAACCTGTTTGCAGCTCATCTACATGGCGATACATTTTAGATGCATAAGCCAGGCCGAGTGCTCTTACCATTTGTCCTGCTGTAGGCGATATGTCACTGCTCGATTGGGGATCCTTGGTCAGGTCTTTCCAGTCACCGTTCTCATCCAGCCAGCGGGTACCATAATGGCCGTTCATCATACGGCCTGCAGATGATGGCTCACGTTCCGTGTCCATATCGGCATATAGCTGGGCGAAAAACTTCTGTATATCACTCATGCCTGTAGCAAACATGAGGGTCTGGTCGCGGTAATAACCTGAACGGATATCGCCCGGTTTAAAGCATTTGGCCGCGGCTATCTGCGCCAGCTCTTTACCATCACCAAAGATGCCGAACTTAGCCTTCCCGGTAAGTACCTCTCGGCGACCTATCAGGCTGGACTCACGGCTGGCTACTACCATACGGTAATCATCCAGCACACCCTGTTTAAACTCTTCAAAAGACAATCTCGCGGACTTCGATGCAGTAGCTATTTGCGGCATATGATATAAACTAAAAATTCAATTACAGACAAAGATAAGATTAAGGGGTAAAAGTAGAAAATGACCGGTTATAGTAATATATTATTTAAATAATAAGATTAGGAGTGATCTTCCGATTGGGCCTCATTGTCAAAAAGGCTCAATTGTCCCTTGTCCTCCTTTTTACTCCTGGTCACAGGATCTTTAAAATTGGAAAGGGAAATACCTAAAAGCCTGATCTTTTTATCTGCCATATCGGTAGCAGCAAGCAGCTTTTTAGCAGTAGCGGCTATGGTAAGCAGGTCATTTACAGGTTTGGGAAATGACAGGCTTCGTGTGATCTGCTTAAAATCGCTGTATTTTATTTTGAGTGTTATTGTCCTTCCTTTCAGGTTATATTTTTGGAGGCGATCGCTTACAGTAATAGCAATTTTATCAAGCTCTGTATTCATTTCCTCAATATCTGTAAGATCGTAGGCAAATGTATCTTCTGCCGCCAGCGATTTTGTTTCCCTGTCCGGTTGCACCTCCCGCTCGTCTATGCCCCTTACTATATTGAAATAAAAGCGCCCCACCTTACCAAACTGGAATATAAGTTCCTCTTCCGTAAGCTTCTTCAGGTCAGCACCTGTGTGCAGCCCCATCTTCTTCATCTTATCCGCTGTTACTTTACCTACCCCATAGAACTTTTCTACCGCCAGCTGCTCCATAAATTCCTCTACCTGTGCAGGGGCTATGAATGTCAGTCCGTCGGGCTTATTAATGTCTGACGCTATTTTAGCAACAAACTTATTTACAGAGATACCGGCAGAAGCTGTAAGTTGCAATTCAGTCTTTATCGCATCTTTTATCTGCCGCGCTATTTCAATCGCAGAGCCTATGCTCAGCTTATCTTC
Source organism: Flavipsychrobacter sp. (assembly GCA_025963465.1). Classification (GTDB taxonomy): domain Bacteria; phylum Bacteroidota; class Bacteroidia; order Chitinophagales; family Chitinophagaceae; genus Nemorincola. The sequence continues at coordinate 367 of JAOQAP010000231.1, read as the reverse complement.
CGACACATCAAGATATGCCTCGTCCAGCGAAAGCGGTTCTATTATATCTGTATAGCGGTGAAATATCTCCCGTATCTTTTTAGAAACTTCTTTGTAAGCAGGAAATCTTGGCCTGATAAAAAGTACATCAGGGCATAGCTCCAACGCTTTCTTAGATGGCATTGCCGATCGTATACCAAACTTGCGGGCCTCATAGCTGGCTGCTGCCACTACCCCGCCCCTGCCTTGCGGTGAGCCACCTACTACCAGCGGCTTGCCCCTGTATCCAGGATTATCACGCTGCTCCACAGATGCGTAAAATGCATCCATATCTACATGGATGATCTTACGATGCTTATGCTGGTCGCTGCTCATTGCTGTAAAAATA
>JAOQAP010000229.1 GCA_025963465.1 Flavipsychrobacter sp. | reverse complement strand
ATGCTACAGATCTTGGCGAGCTTAATTGTGCGTTGGTTGCAGCTCCTCCATCCCCGGAAAAGCCAGATGTACCATTGCCAGCCACAACAGTAGTTACGCTCGTGGTATGATTAACTTTGTACACGTTGTTACTTGGATCAGCAAAGTATATGTCGTTTGCCGCGTCTACACCTACGATGCCATCCCATGTTGTCGCAAAAGTGTTTATTACTCCTGATGGGTCAATTACTCTTACTTTGCCTATAGGAGAGGCGCTATTTGTAAAATACAGATTCCCGATTCCATCCATTTTCATAAACCCAATTGATGACAGATAGGCGCTCGTTGCTGGCCCTCCATCTCCTGCGTAACCGTACGTACCGACGCTGCCAGCGTACCGGGTAATTATCTGTGCATCTGCACCTTTCGTCTGCATACAGCTTAGTATGCTGCATAGCAATGTAGCACGAAGTGCATACTTCATTTTATTCCATGTTGTTTTCATAAATTCTTTCAGTTTAAAAAATAATTAAATGGTGATTACGTCGTGGGGCAATAGGCAGGGTCGCCATCGCAGCACACAGAGGTGAATGAAGTAGTGATAAAGCATGGTTTGTGTTTTAGTAACAAACCAAGTTAGCTTAAAGAAAGATGCGCTCTACCGTTAAAAAACGGTACCATAAGAACTATTTTTGTTGTATATGCGCATGTTGAAAATGAGGGTAAGTAACCATACTTCCCCTCTGGAGAGGGGTTAGGGGTGTGTTTTGTGCCCCACACTATTCCTTCACCACGACCACGCGCGTCCTTGAGCGGTGGCGCAGACAGAACTATATCACTACTGCTCCATGCGCTTTGATAACGCCGCATATATATCCGCAGAGTCTGTCTTCCCCATGGTGTAATATACATTGCTCATTACCTGGTAAAAACCAATGAACTTGGGTTCTATGGCCATACCCATGCGCAGGTAATAAATAGCAGAATCATAAATACCCAGCGCCTTGTAGGAGAGACCCATGTCGGCATAGCTGTTTACATTATGCGGCAGCACTGTTATTGTTTCTTTGCACAGGTCTATATCCTCGCGGTATTTTTTTGTGTTCAGGTACACGCCTGAAAGATTGTTCCTGGCCAGGTCATACTTAGGGTCTGCTTTCACCATCTTTTTATCATAGTGTTCCGCAGAGTCATATTGTTTGTTGCAAAAGTAGGCAGCCCCCAGGTCGGCCAGCACAAAGTTGTAGCCGGGATAAATGGCCAGGGCATTACGAAAGTATTCTATGGCGCTGCTCAGCAGCCTTTGCCGCTCTGCAGGGTTCTGCTCTTTGTGATACCTGCTGAACTGGTCGTAGCCATAAAAATAATTAAGATGCGCATTGCCCGGCGCTTTGATAACGTCGGTACCGTATATCGTATTATTATCCTTCCAGTCGGGGTTGCGCGCTATGGCCATACCGCCCCACAGCACACACACAGGCACCAGCACAGCCAGTATTTTTGCTTGTTTTAGTATGTTCATACCTGCATCTCCCGCCCAGCGGGCTATAAGTGCAGCGGCAGCAATGCATAAACCTACAGACGGGTAGAAAAGAAAACGCTCACCCATAGTTGCTTTTATGGGAATGAAAATATTTGTGAACAACGCTATGGTTACAAAAAAGAAAAAGATGGCAAATGCATACGGGTCCCTGCGGTCTTTCCTGAAACGCGTAATACATACCACAGCCAGCGTGGTATACAAAGCAAAAGACAGCAACACCAGGGGATCAGAAAAATGCGTGAAGGGAATAGTGCTGAATGAATAATCGCTGATAAGCGGGTAGGGAATGAATAACAGCTTAAGGTACATGCCCATCATGAGCACAGCAGTAGCTATACGCGATGCTGCCGACAGGCCGGGCGCCCGGAGCGCATTCTCTATAAGGGTTATCTGTGCCACATTATTCACATGCCAGTAGCTAAGCACCGCATAGCGTGCTATAACGAACAGCGCGGCCGCTACCACAAAGCCCAGTGATACATGCAGGCTGCGCTTTTTATTACTATTGATGAAAAAGTAAAACACCACAGGAACAACAGCAATAAATGTGACCACGCTTTCTTTTGCAAGGTGCGCCAGGAAGAAGCAGAGTATGGCTGCCATCAGCTGCAGCACACTGCCTGTGCGCACATATTTTGTGCACACCAGCAACCCGGTAAAGGCAAGAAGGAAAGAGAGCAGCTCATCACTGCTTTTAATATTCGCTACAACCTCTGTATGTATGGGATGAACTGCAAACAGCAAAGCGGCAATAAAGGCCACTACTATTTTTTTCCGGTCAAATAATTCGTAAAGGAACAGGAACAACAGTACCACGCAACCCGCAAACAAAAGTATGTTCATGAAGTGATAGCCCGTCGGCGATAGCTCCCATAGCTGGTACTCAGCAGCAAAAAGCACCAGGGACAATGGGCGGTATTCATCATTATCGTTTCTCCAGTGCCCCGCCTGGTGCGGGGTTACCAGCAGCTTAGGTATGCCCTGCAGCCCCATCTGAACATATTCATTGTTGGTGAGCATTACCGTATCGTCTACTGCAAACTCATTCTTCAGTGTATTACCATAAACAATAAATGCAACAACGGCCAGCAGCAAACAAAGCTTTATACGCATCGCAGAACCGGAAGTGCTCTTCGGAGTAATTGTGTTAACCGGTGGTGCTGCGGTAGCTGCCTTATGTATGTTCTTTGCCATGTTATAAGCTATGGCCGATACCGCCGCCAATGTTCTTTTCCATCATGAAATGCGGTATACCTACTTCTGTAAATTCATCGCCGTAGGTATTGTAGCCCATGCCCGAATAAAACCCCACAGCCACTTTACGCGCATGCAGTATTATCCTGTGGTAATGGTTCGCTATGGCATATTGTTCCGCAGCCTGCACCAGCAGCCTGCCTACACCCTTACCCTGCCATTCATTATACACGGCCATGGCACGCAGTTGTGCCTGCCCGGCATCTATGCGGTGCAGCAGCACGCAGCCTATTACCTTACCCTTATGCTCTGCTATGAATATCGTGTCTATAAGGTCGCGGCTCAGATCGTCGTCCTTCAGCGAGCGGCCCAGCGGCTTGCGCAATATTTCTTCGCGCACATTCCATACCTGCTGGTACTGGGGCGCCTTATGGTCAATGGCGGAAACAATAATATCTTCCATAAAAATAGTAGTAAACAAATGTAAGTAAAATGGGCAATGTGACTGCGCTGCATTTTACATTTGTAATTCACATAACAATCCAAATTACAGATTCCCAATTACAAATTCCAACCTACTTCAGTATCACCACCGTTTCCTGTGTAGTTCTCACCAGGAATGGTATTACTTTTTCTGACGCCGATTTCGGACCGGGGCCACCCTGGTAGTGTACCTGGTATTCGCCCGGTTGTATCTGCATGTGCTGGCTTCTCGGGTCACGGATATCCATGGTATAAAAACGCTCGAACTTATCGCCCAGCCTGCGCCATAGCGTCATATTCGCCGCCTTGCTGCCTTCAGGAACTGTGAACTTTGCAAAGCCGGGCTGTGCTATCTCTATTTCTGTTTCATTAAAGTCCAGGTCCACATTACGCACATCTTCGGGGAATGTGTTGATGACTATGTGGTAGTTGCCCGGTTCATACTCCAGCAGCTCTGTACATTTCTGGTTCTGCACCCTGCCACCCTGCGTCTTATTACGTTCTGTCACCACAGCCGAGAATTCGGTCACCGGCCTTTTCGGATCATCACGATAAGCAAAGCTGAGGCTGGTGGTCTTCATCGTTATGTATATCTTATTTTTCTTCCCCGCCAGTATTTCTACGTTCTTGTCTATAGTACCCTTGGTTTCTGTAAATGCAATATCATAGCGGCCCGGCAGTATATGCAGCTGTGGGTCCGGGTTGCCGTTCTCATCTACGGTACGGTAAAATTTCTTTACTGCCTGGTTAGTACCGGGGTCCAGTAGCTGCACCTGCGGCGTAGATGAATAGAACTTTCCTTTACCATTTGTAAAGTATATTTCTACAGATGTTTCCTGTGCGTCTACTACCTCTACTTTGTAGTCGAGGTGTTTAGGTTCTTTCTCCGGTTTTTTTACAGGTTTAGGTGGTGGCGCTACTACTACAGGTGCAGCAGGTAGCATAGGCTGTACGAAGTATGGTGGTACATCGCGCATAGCCAGCGGCCTGTCTTCTATCACAAATATTACATTGAACTGGGCATGGCGGGCTAGCGGCAGTCGGGCTACCACATCTTTTGCCTTGGGCACGTCTGCAACTATCGTTACTGCTCCGGGTTCCCTGAGGTACAGTTTTTCCGGCTCCGGTGGGATGACCGGCATCAATCTCAACCGTTCATTGATCAATCCTGCGATCTTCTCGTTAGGCGGCGGTTTGGTAAATACGATCTTCTCTTTTACAGGTTCCTTTTCTATTACCGGCTTAGGGTCTATCTTTACAGGAGGTGTTACTACTTTTAATACACTTGGCACCACACCGGTCACGTTCATCTGTTTCAGCTCATCATTGCTCATCTGCAGCATAGGTCTGAAAGCCTCTACTATGGTACCTACAGCGGGTTTTATATCGCCTTTGTTCAACACCTGCAGGTATTCTCCCATACATGCATACGTGGTTCTTAGCGGTGCATAATCTTCGAGGCTTACTATGTATGGTTTGAAGTGTATCTTGTTCTTCAGGTACTTGTCCATTACATCACATATGTTGCCGCCACAGCTTTCGCCGCCATCGGTGATCAGCACTATGCAATACGCATTCCTGCTCAGGTCAGTAATATCGTAGGTGGCAGCCTGCTGCAGCGCATAGGAGATAGGCGTCACGCCCAGCGGGTGTATATCCGCAAGGCGCAGCGCCATTTGTGTACGTACATCTTTACTGAAAAGTACTTCCGTCCTTGTATCGTAACAGTTATTTTGCTCCACCGTGTACTGGTGGCCGAATACGCGCAATGCGATCTCTACGTTTGGGTTCACGGCATAAAGACTGTCTACCAGCTTCAATATCAGTTCATCTGCTGCCTTATATTTCTCTTTACCGCCTGCCCATGACTGCACCATGCTCGACGACCTGTCGAGCATAATAAGGATACGTGATTGTGCCTGATCGCCCTGTTGCTGTGCAAACAAGGGACTTCCACAAAAAATAAACAATAATGCTAATATATATCTCCTTAGTAACATGCAACCACCCAGTTGAACAAACGTACGCCAAATGATCGGAATATAACCCGAAAAGTTAAAAATAATAACAAATATGGAGCAATCCAACGTACATACCCTATTTAATTAATAGCGTACCTTTGCACCCATTTTATAGATCATGGAAGTACCTGTTCAGATTATTGATGATGTAGTGATAAAGTTTGCCGGCGACAGCGGTGATGGTATGCAGCTTACAGGAAGCCAGTTTACCAATAACAGTGCGCTTATAGGCAACGACCTCTCCACCTTCCCGGATTTCCCGGCAGAGATACGCGCCCCACAAGGCACTGTACCCGGCGTGAGCGGTTACCAGCTTCATTTTTCCAGCCAGAAAATATACACCCCGGGTGACAACTGCGATGTGCTGGTGGCTATGAACGCCGCTGCACTGAAAGTGAACCTGAAAACGCTGAAACCAAACGGTATCATACTGGTAGACACCAGTGGCTTCGACAGCAAGAACCTGCGCCTGGCCAACTATCCCGACGGCGTAAACCCGATAGAGGACGATTCCCTTGTGGGCTACGAGCTGCACAAAATGGATATCACCAAACTGACCCGCGAGGCGCTGAAGGACATACCTATGGGCGTAAAGGAAAAAGACAGGGCGAAGAACATGTTCGTACTCGGCTTCCTGTACTGGCTCTATAGCCGCGACCTTACCAGCACCTACTCTTTCCTGCACGATAAATTTGGCAAACGCCCGGAAATACTGGAAAGCAATATAAAAGCGCTGCAGGCCGGCTATAACTACGGCGATACTACAGAAGCATTTACTTCCCGCTATAAGGTAGAGAAAGCAAAGCTGCCGAGAGGCACTTACAGGAATATAACAGGTAATATAGCCCTCACTTACGGCCTCATAGCCGCCGGCGAAAAGAGCGCATTGCCTATGTTTCTCGGCACTTACCCTATTACTCCTGCGTCCGATATATTACACGAATTATCACGTCATAAGAATTTCGGCATACGTACGTTCCAGGCAGAAGATGAGATCGCGGCTATCACTGCAGCTATTGGCGCAGCTTACGGCGGCAGCCTTGGTATCACTACTACATCAGGCCCTGGCATGGCGCTGAAAACAGAAGCTATGGGCCTGGCGGTAATGCTGGAAATACCATTGCTTATTATCAACATACAACGTGGTGGCCCATCTACCGGCCTGCCTACCAAAACTGAGCAAAGCGATCTACTGCAGGCTTACTACGGCCGTAATGGTGAGTGTCCTTTACCGATCATATCTGCATCTACCCCTAGCGATTGTTTCGACGCAGCATATGAAGCAGTACGCATAGCAGTGCAGCACATGACCCCGGTTATCCTGCTTAGCGACGGCTATATAGCCAATGGCGCAGAGCCATGGCGCTACCCTAAGAGCGCTGATCTGCAGCCAATAAAAGTAAACTTCAAGAAAGAGCTGAGCGCTGACGAAACTACCTTCATGCCTTACCTCCGCGATGAAAAACTGGTGCGCCCATGGGCTGTACCCGGCACTCCGGGACTGGAGCACCGCATAGGCGGACTGGAAAAAGAAGACATCACCGGCAATATATCTTACGATGCGGAAAACCACCAGCACATGGTGAAGACCCGTGAGGCCAAAGTAGATATGATAGCAGACTACATACCGCTGCAAACACTGGACAGCGGGCCCGTTTACGGCGATGTGCTGGTGCTGGGCTGGGGCTCTACCTACGGCGCCATAAAAAGTGCGGTAATGGAATTGCAGGCAGAAGGCAAACAAGTGGCACATGCACACCTGCGCCATATGCGCCCGTTCCCTAAGAACCTGGGTGAAATACTCGGTAACTACAAAAAAGTACTGATACCGGAGATAAACAACGGACAGCTGATAAAGATCATCCGCGATAAATACCTTATTGATGCCATAGGGTTTAACAAGATCAAGGGCAACCCCATTACCCGCACAGAGCTGGTAACAGCTATCGGCAACATGCTGGATTAAGAAATAATTTAACAGCGACTACTTAAGGTGAGCGGTATTCCCGCTCACTTTTCATTTTATTGCGGCCGCCATGCCCGGCACTGTCTTTTTTTCATGCAACTGGTATCTTACCACATTTTCCAGGGAGTCCAATACGGTCAGGTCATATCTTTCGGCCAGGTACTGCTTTGATTCTGGCAGGAACACGACTACTTTATCTTCTGCTTTTATTTCATTTCTTGGTGCTATTTTAAAGAGCCTGTGCTCTTGCTGCAGGGCCATTACATACCATTCCAGGTCTTGCTCTATGCCGTCTTCCAGAAAAACTGTGCCGTCCATTCCTTTATCATGTTTGTGTAGTATGCGCTGTAGGTATAGTTGTATGTTATGCCGTTCCGGTTTCATGCAGTTGTCTGTCACATTCGACAGTACATAATCACATATCTTTTGATAAGGAGCAAAAAGCACCAGCACAAGGAAGATATAGGACATAACAGCGCCGGATATTTTTAATGATATTACTTCCGCAATATTACCGATGCCTTCCAGTAGCTGGCAAACTGTATATAACAATACCGCGACCAAAACCGATAAGAAAGGATAGATGGGTAGCAGGTACCAGTATATCTGTGTTTGCGCACCGGAGATAATGACCAGGTATAGCAACGCAAATATCGTGGCAAAAACAGTTATGTCTTTTATCGCTTTATCTTTATTGAATAAGCCTGCTATCACCCCGGGTATTACCAGCAGGTACCAGTTATTAAAATATTCACCTACCAGCATATACAGGTATTCCCATGGCCCACCCTTATGTCCTTCTATTACAGAATTGTATCGGCCGCCTATCTCATTTTCCTGAATTGTCTTTATATAACCCGGGTTATAGTGTTCCCTCAATAAATAATACCCCACAGCGAACATCATAAACCCCGCTATACCTGTGTAGAACAGCGGTGATTTAATAATTGTAGCTATTCGTTTTTTATAAATAGCATATGCAAATAATGCAGGAATAAATGTAACCCCCTGTATTCCTTTGGTAAGTGTAGCAAGTATCACGAAGAGGAAAGTAAGCAGGAGATATTTACCTTTATTTTCTGCGCAGTAAAAAAAGAAAAAGACGGCATAGCCTGTCATAAACATGGTGAGCAGCGAATCATATTCACCTGTGCGCGTGCCATGGTATATAACATATCCGGGTACTGTTATCAGTACTATGGCTGCTATCATTCCCGGCAGGTGCTCTTTAAGCTTTTTGGTAAACAGGTAAAATAACAGCAGGCATGTACCCAGTGCGCCCAGTGCGGAAGGCAGGCGTATAGCGAGCTCATTATATCCAATTAGTTTCATATCCAGTGCCTGTAGCCATGCCATTAGCGGCGGTTTTGTCATCCACATATCCGGCTTACCATGATAGGTGGTCACCAGCCAGTTGTTATCTCTTATCATTGCTATGGCATGGTCGCCGACCCGCGACTCATCCCATAATTGTACCGTTATTACATCCAGGTGCACAAATATGGGTATAGAAACAATAATGATAAGTATGATCAGGGCTATCACTTGCTTGCGGCTCATAATGAAGGGGTAATGTTTGCATAAACATATCATTAAACTAACAAAAAACCATTCTTAGTATGGCAGCAATAAAAAAATAATCTTCCGGCCCTTTATTTCAATAAATCCATCTTAGCTTTATCTATGCGCCAACCCATTACCATATTCTGGTTTCGCCGCGATCTCAGGCTCGATGATAATGCGGGGTTGTACCATGCGTTAAAAACCGGAATACCCGTTTTGCCTGTCTTTATATTCGACACGGAGATACTGGATCTGCTGGAAAATAAGAAAGACAAACGCGTTCACTTCATACATAATGCGATAAGTGATATGCAGGGTAAGTTGGTAAAGATGGGCAGCACCCTCCATGTATTGCACAGCACACCGAACGAAAGCTTTAAACAACTCACGGAGGAATACAATATTACCGCCGTATATACCAATCGTGACTATGAACCATCGGCCATAAAACGTGATGAGGACATAGAACAATTTCTGAAGAAGAAAGATATCCCCTTCTACTCTTTTAAAGACCAGGTGATCTTTGAACAAAAGGAAGTGGTAAAGGACAATGGCGAACCCTATACTGTATTCACACCCTACAGCAGAAAGTGGAAGGAGCGGCTCAATGGCTTCTATCTGAAACCATATCCAACAAAAAAATACTATCACAATTTCTATAAGCAAGCACCTGAACGTATTCCGTCATTGGCCGCACTAGGCTTTAAAGAAGCACCGCCAGGTATAGTCCCAGCAAAGCTAAACGAAGAAATTGCGAAACGTTACGATGAAACACGCGACTTCCCTGCAATGCACGGCACAACCAGGCTTAGTGTGCACCTGCGTTTTGGCACAGTAAGCATTCGCCACCTTGCCACACAGGCCACTGAACTGAATGCAACCCTGCTCAACGAGCTTATATGGCGCGATTTCTACCAGGCGATACTATCCAACTTTCCACATGTGGTGAATGGCGCATTTAAAAAAGAATACGACAACATACCCTGGCGCAACAATGAGCAAGAATTTGAGCTGTGGTGTGCCGGGCAAACGGGCTACCCCATAATAGATGCAGGTATGCGCGAACTGAACGAGACCGGCTTTATGCACAACCGGGTACGCATGATCGTGGCCAGCTTTCTCACCAAAGACCTGCTGATAGACTGGCGCTGGGGCGAGGCATACTTTGCAGAAAAGCTGCTGGACTATGATCTCGCTGCCAATAATGGCGGCTGGCAATGGGCAGCGGGCTCCGGTTGTGATGCCGCGCCCTACTTCCGGGTCTTCAATCCATACCTGCAAACGCAAAAATTTGACCCGGAACTAAAATACATACGCCACTGGGTACCGGAATATGACGAGCTTACTTACGTTCAGCCTATTGTAGATCACAGCATGGCTCGCGAACGGTGCCTGAAGGCATATAAGACGGGGTTGAATAAATAACAAAGAAAAGCGATGCACAAATTGCACATCGCCTTAATTATAACCATCTTCTTTTTTGCTTAATGATATACCACCTGCATGCCCAGGCGCAATGCTATGTCACGCTCCAGTTGTGCACCCTTGCTGTCCTGCCAGTCTGGTAACAGGTGTACTTCGTCGCACTCCAGCATCTTCTTTATATCGTTACGCACACTGGCGTCCCATCCTTTCGAGTCATCCGTCACTGCGTCTGGCGTTATCACCTCGTAGCCCATGCCTGAAAGCTGGTTGCTCACTACATTAAATTTGTTCTGTACGTGTCCTTTGGGCAGGCCGGTTATTTTTCCTGCTATGTATGCCGTTCTGTTCATGGTCAATGCTTTATAGAAATAGTGAGTAATCTTGTTTTCATGTAATAAAAAATCATACCAACCCCATCGGAATTGTCATCTGTCTCCTTTTAAAAGAAGATAGACAGTAATGTGGTCAGTAATTTAGGTCTTACAGGGGCGGGCCTCCGTTTTGGTGTATGCGCGTTGGCCATAAATGTAACCAGCATATCATGTTTTTTCTGGCGCCTTGTTGCGTCTCCATGGTCTGTAGTAGCAGATGAGCTATGCTGCATTCCTCTTCCTGATGTTACAAATCTTTCTAAGGAAGATAAACCGTTGTGTGATGCTTGTCTTTTCATTGTCTTGCTTCTTTATTCGTTCTCAGTAGTTTTTTTCATGGTGCTTATGTGCGCTCATTACTAGTATAATAATTTTCATGCCAAAGAAAAAACTATCATAATAATGACAACGGCGCCGGGCCATTCAGTTGGGTATCAGCAACAATTAAACTGCCGCATGCCCCTTTAACCAATTAACCCTTTAACTAATTGACCTGTCATGCGGCCATGTTCCCCATTTTTTTCAGCAGGTTGTCCACTATCAGTGTAGCGTATTTGTCCGCACTTATGTCCAGCATATGCCATAGCTGGTAAAACGCTATTGATTCTGCACCTGAGTGAGAAAGGGTATACAGGTTCTGGTTGCGCTTCAGCATTTCTTCCAGTTTGTGGCGCAGCTCTACCAGGTATTCTTTCAGCAGGTGCTGGTGCTCGTTTGCCGGGGCAAATTCCTCCAGCATTTCGTCGCATATTTCTTTGAGCGCCTCTACGCGCTGTTGGCTGATGCGTAGCCTGATTCCTCTTTTCTTAGCCATAGATTTACAGATTTTAGTACAGTATTGTATTTTTCTACAAAGCGTGGGTCTCCGGCCTGTATCAGGTCATACGCCCTCGCCATCCCGCTCAGCACAGACGAATGGTCCAACCCACCAAAGAGCGCCGCTATCTGGTACAGCGTTATCCTTGGGAAATTGTTACGCAGGAACAGCGAGGCTATGAACCGCAGCTCAACGATATCCCGTTTGCGTGTCTTCATTTTAAAGCATTCTGCCTCCATGCCCAGCGACAGCGCTATTACGTGCAGCATATGCTTGGGTGTTCGCAGCAGGTCTGCATCAGGGTATAGCAGCAGTGTCACCTGCATACCTGTCTTGTTTTTGATCTTCTGCTGCGCAGACCTTGCTATATGCCTTGCAGCGCTCTGAAATTGCGGTATGTTATTCATATGTTTATTCTTAAAGTCGTTATTTAATTATTCTTCGGAAGCAGCCATTTATTGATCTCATCAACCTATTACCCTATTAACCTTCTTCGTCCGCCGTAGCTGCTTATACAAGAACATGATAAGCAGCGAAGGAGGATTAACCAATTAACCAAACTAAGCCGCATGGCTATAATGTGTTTGCCGTTGTATCAGTTGCGATGCCGTGTGCAGGTTATCGCATTGCTCTGCTATTTCTTTTATCAGCCCTTCCTCGCACACGCCGTTTGCCCTGCATACCAGGTCCAGATCTTTCGGCCCCATATTTTCCACTGTTATAAAGCGCCTGCCGATGCTCTGGTATATCTCATCAAATCCCACTTTCTTCAGCCGCACGCCTTCCACTATCTTCGTCCGCAGCTTATCTGATCCCATGATCACCACACCCGCTTTCGCCATCATGCTGTTGGCCAGCAATACCACCAGGTGCAGCACCCTGTCCTTTAGCTTATGTGCGTCATCTATTATCAGCACGGGAGCGGGTTGCTCTGCGATGTGCATCGCATAATGCATCATCATCTGTGGTACGGTGCCCTTTGCTTCAACTCCGGCATTGGTCATCAGCGTAGCCATGAACGATTTGCGGTTATACTGTTCGTTGCAGGCTATATAGTATACAGATTCATTTTCTCTCATATAGCGGCCTGCGGTAAATGTTTTGCCCAGGCCCTCACCTATAGCTATACCATAGGTCATAGCGTAGTGCTGTGCGTCGCTCAGCAATATGCGCAGCAGCAGGTATACACTCGTATCCGCAGCCTGCCATTCGCCGCAGTAAAAACCCACCTGGCGGGCTACGTGGTGCCATAGCCTGTCGCTCAGCTGTTCCCAGTTATGGTTCTTTACCTGTGAGATCGTTGATGAGCTAATCCCGTGCAAACTTTCCGCCGCCATGCCCTGCGTAGGAAAATTGTTTACATACCGCACTAATGCGTCTCTTACTTGTCCTTTTTGTTCGTTTGTCATATGCTTAAGTTTTCGTGGTTACAGATTAGTGTCATGGGTTAGCACTTTTCCGTAATCCTTTGCTTAGACAATTTTATTGGCACAGATACTTTTATTCTGTATTTTTGATTGCCTGTAGCATCAATTACGACACAAAGATATTCCAATTATTTTGACAAATCCAAATTTTGTGGAAAAATAATCTTACATTTGCATCATGTACTTAGCAACAAATCTTAAATTCTTAAGAAAGAAATCCGGCAAAACGCAGGATGCGCTTAGCTCTGCGGTGAATATAGGACGTACCACAATAGCCAACTACGAGGCAGGCATCAGTGAGCCAAACCTTGACACTTTGATCATATTTTCCAAATTTTTTGGAGTTTCCCTGGACGATATGTTGTCAAAAAACATAGAAGATATCCTGAAGTCGACCGAAAAAGACGTGATGTTGCAGGCGGCGTTCCCTAAATCTTCAGCAATACCCATACCCGGCGGATATAGTAATATACCCCGCATCATAACGGTAGACAATAGCGGTAACGACAATATTGTATATGTGCCGGTAAAAGCAAGAGCTGGTTATCTCTCAGGTTACGGCGATGTGGAGTTCATGGAAACCCTGCCCACCTTTCGTCTGCCGGGACTGAACAATGCCACTTACCGTATGTTTGAAGTGGACGGCCCCTCAATGGCGCCGAATGTGCTGCATGGCGACCGCATAATAGGCGAGTGGATAGACCAGCTGGATAAGATACGCGACAACAGGGTATATGTAGTAGTACATACCGGCGGCGTAGCCGTAAAAAGGGTAGTGAACCGCCTGAAAGAACGCGGCAAGATATACCTGAAGTCAGATACCATAGCACACCGCCACGAGTTCCCTACACTGGAGATAGACCCTGAAGACATAAAAGAAGTATGGTATGGCCGCATGAAAATAAGCAGCGACTTCAGCGAGCCAGCCGAAGTATACCACCGCCTCGCCGACCTGGAAATGGACGTCATGGAAATGAAACGCTCCTTCTCAAAAGACAAATAACCGTCAATCAAAGAAACAACAAGAAGTTATGTCAATTAGACATCATACTTGGTATCAATACATGTCATTGCGCCGTTAGGTGCAAAAGCACGAGCGTAGCTCACAGATGGAATGAGGCGAAGGCCGAATGTAATCGGGGTGGGAGCACCCGCGCCAAAATAAACAACATAATAAAAGCCACTACATCGGTAGTGGCTTTCCTGTTTTATATCCCAGCCCTTTTAACCAATCAACTTTTTAACCAATTAACCTACCTCAGCCTATCCACCGACTTCACCAGCTTATCATCCTTACGCACACCTATCATGGCCATGATCAGGAATATGATGGCAACTATAGGCAGTATAGCGCCTATCCAGTAGGTGCCGCTTGTAGGTGGCGGCGTCAGCTTTTCCAGCCTTGTTACTCTCGTAAGCAGCATAGCCACAAATGTAGATTCTGCAACCAGGTTATATGCTATCATACGCATCTGCTGTTTCCTGTTGCGGAACATGAATATAGTTACAAGCGGCAATAAAGTAATGACCACCGCTATTATCAGCGAAGGATAATGGTCGCCTACCCGCAACACACCTGTTGTGTCCAGGCCATTCACGATATTATGATAATGGTACACATCAAAATAGAATACACCTGCATTCAGCAATGCTACCAGTAATAGCCAAAGAGATTGTTTACGTTGAATCATATAATAAGTTTAAAGTACTATTTGCTTTTATTTACCAAACATGAGGCTTGCGCAACACGCTCCCCTCCTGTTTTTAGGTGCCTTGCAAAGGCACGACCGGAGGTCAGCGACGAGCGGGGCAGCTTTGCTGCCTTTAGCGAGGCGGGGTGGTTGACTCGCGCCACACTACAATCCAAATTCCCAATTACAAATTCCTAATTCCAGTCAAAAAAGCTAATTAATTAAATCCTTCCCGAAATAAGGCTGCAAAGCAGCAGGTATCTTAATACCATCAACCGTCTGATGGTTTTCCAGCAGGCACGCGATAATACGCGGCAGCGCAAGCGAACTACCATTAAGCGTATGCACCGGCTGTGTTTTACCATTGCCGTCCTTGTAGCGTATCTTCATCCTGTTGCTCTGGAACGTTTCAAAGTTCGATACAGAACTCACCTCGAGCCAGCGTTCCTGCGCCGCGCTATACACCTCAAAGTCATACGTAAGCGCAGAGGTAAAGCTCATATCACCACCACACAGGCGCAGTATGCGATACTCCAGGTTCAGCGACTGCAGCAGCTTTTCTACATGATGCACCATGCCTTCCAGCGCCTCATAGCTGTGCACCGGGTTTGTGATCTGTACTACTTCTACTTTGTCAAACTGGTGGACCCTGTTCAGCCCGCGCACATCCTTGCCATAGCTGCCAGCCTCACGGCGAAAACACGGAGAATAAGCAGTCATCTTCACCGGCAGGTCGCATTCCTGTATGATCACATCACGATATATATTCGTCACCGGCACCTCGGCAGTAGGTATCAGGTACAGCTCATCAGCCGTTACATGGTACATCTGGCCTTCCTTGTCCGGCAGTTGACCGGTACCATAGGCGCTGTCTGCATTCACCATAAAGGGCGGGCAGTATTCCTTATAGCCTGCTTCTGTATTATAATTCAGAAAATAGTTGATAAGCGCGCGTTGCAGCCTTGCACCCTGCCCCATGAATACAGGGAAACCTGCTCCCGTTATCTTGGTGCCCAGCTCCAGGTCCATCAGGCCATATTTAGCCGTCAGCTCCCAGTGTGGCATATTTTGAGCGCTCAGGTCGGGCCTTGTGCCGCCTGTGCGTACCACTTCGTTCTCTTCCGGGGTTTTGCCGGGAGGCACACTTATGTGCGGCAGGTTAGGCAGGCGCACCAGGCTTTCATGCAGCTGGGCTTCCAGGTCTGCCAGTTTCTGTGCTATTTCCTTTGCCTGCTCTTTATGCTGCGACACCTGCGCCTTCATTTCTTCCGCCTGCTGCTTTTCGCCCTTGGCCATCAGCTGGCCTATCGCCTTCGATGCACTGTTTACAGATGCTGCAAGATTATCATTTTCCACCTGCAGGGTCCTGCGGTGTTCGTCTATACTTATGATACGGTGCACCAGCTCCGTTTCCTTAAAATTCTTCTTCTTCAGTCCTTCGAGTATCAGTTCCTTATTGGTCCTGAATAAATGTATGGGTAACATATTTTTCTATTAATGCCCAAAGATAATGGTAATGTGTGAACCTTGATTTGTCCATACATTTTCTTTCTCGTTTTGTTCCCACCGTTTATTCAGCCGAATAGTCCGTTTTTCCTGGTTTTTTATTTTTGGGCAGTTTTATTGATTATCAATAAACTGAGCCGGAATTATTGCCCAATTCTTGCGCACTATTGCCTGAAAATTGCGCACCTGCGCAATTTGTCTCGTCCTGAACCCACCTATTCCGTCGGGCAGGTTCCTGGAATTACTGAATTTCTGGAACTGCGGGATACTGCGGGAATTACTTCCGGTTTTTTCCGGTGGGCAGAAGATGCGGAATTGTGATAGCCACAATCATTGTGGCTCTACAGGTACTATTAAAAATATGAGCCGTGAAATTGCATCACCTAAACTGTTTGCCGACTGACAAAGATCGTATAGGGGAATGGAAATAAAAAGTGGAATATCTATGCTACTACACTTTTCGTGTTATCATAGAAAATAGATGGCCCGCCAGGCAGTGCTTTCAGCGTAATACCGCCTAAGAAGAAATATACGGGTAATAACATACTGCAAACCGGCATGCAGTAGGTCCTGAAGGTGAGACCCAACTGAAACTTAAAAAATACTTAACCTAAAAAATAGAACAATAATAATCAACATATGAAAAATTTACAAATTACAATGCTACATGCTGCAGCACCGCAACCACATGAGGGGATAATATCTTTACATTGTGGCTTACGTAAAGTGGTATCTCAACAAAACCACCCGGTCCTAAACGTATAACTTCGTCGCCTATGTAACATTCACATTCCCCTTCCAGGATGATGAAGCTTTCACGCTCGTGCTCATGCACCTCTTCTTCCACATCGGTAGTAGAGATAATGAGCACCTGTGTAACGCCACCTGAATGGCGGATCACTTTTGTTACGCGCTCACTGGTAATTTCCTTAGGCATGTAGGGGGCTACTATGCGCTTCCAGTTCTGGTAGTCGGAGTATTTGTTGATGACAGGGCCGGCACTTATATCACCAGACTTTTCTTTGTTGATATTCTCCAGGGTGTTCCAGATGCTTTCCTGTAACACCGGAGCCGGGTTGCGCGCAGCCTCCTCCGCAAAATTGCGGATAGACTCCTGCATGCGTACCAGCTCCTCCTTTATCTCAGGATGTCGTGCGCATGCGCTTTCTACACCGGCCCTTTCCTGGTCCGTGAGCAGGTCCATCACATAGTCATGGAGCACACCGCTATCTATATAATCCTGTATGTTCATTGTTTTTAAAAAAAAGCTTCCTTATATGCACATAGCTTACTACACAAGGCTGCTAAAGCCCCTGCAAAGAAGATATTGCCAACCTGTTATTGGAAACTGTACAGATACTTACGTACATGAGTACTAATAAGTTTTCACTACACTTATCCTGTTATATGTTTTATGCGCTTCATAGTTTCTTCCTTGCCTATTACCTCTGCTATTACAAACACGCCCGGGCCAAACTTACCACCTACCAGCATGATACGTAAAGGTAACATGACATCCCCCTTCTTCAGGCCGTGTTTAGTTACCTCTTCGTTAAAGCTGTTCTCCAGGTCCTGGTGGTTCCAGTTGTCGGTTGCAGTAAGTATGCCGGTCCACGCGGTAAAGAACTGTTGCTTCTGGTCGTTCCATTTATCTTTTATCGCAGCCTCATCAATAGTAGTTGGCGTCCTGAAGAAGAAATGCCCCTGCTCCCAGAAATCAGGCAGCAAAGTGCAGCGGTCTTTTATTAATGGAACTACAGTACTTAGCAATCCCAGATCCAGATTACCAATTCCTAATTCCTTTTCCACATACGGTGCGGCCAGCTTAGCCAGCTCTTCATTGTCCGTGTGCTGAATATATTGATGGTTGAACCATTTAGCCTTTTCAAAATCGAACTTAGCCCCACCCTTATGCACTCGTCCTATGTCAAACTTTTGTACCAGCTCATCGAGCGAGAAGACCTCCTGCCCTGTACCATCGTTCCAGCCAAGCATGGCCAGCATGTTTACAAATGCCTGCGGTATAAAGCCCATCTCGCGGAAGCCCTTTGTAGTTTCATTGGTCTTTGGGTCTGTCCAGTTCATGGCATATACAGGAAAGCCCAGCCTGTCGCCATCGCGCTTGCTCAACTTACCGTTGCCATCAGGTTTCAGTATCAGTGGCAGGTGCGCCCATTGCGGCATACTTTCTTTCCAGCCAAGGTTTTCCCAAAGCAGCACATGTACCGGTGCGCTTGGCAGCCATTCCTCACCACGGAAAGCATGCGTGATCTTCATCAGGTAATCATCTACTACCACCGCAAGGTGATAGGTAGGCATACCATCTGCTTTCAGCAACACCTTATCATCTACCAGGTTACTGTCAAACGACACCTCGCCGCGTATCATATCGGTAAGTGTTACTGTTTTATCTGCGGGTACTTTTATCCTTATTACATATGGTGTTCCCTGGTCCAGCAATGTCTTCACTTCATCAGCAGGCAGCGTCAGCGAGTTGCGCATCTGCATGCGGGTGGTCTTGTCGTACTGGGGTACAGAGTGCTCGTCTTTCTTCATTTCCCTGCGCATACGCTCCAGGTCATCAGTAGTATCAAACGCATAGTAAGCATTGCCTTCTGTCACCAGCTTTTGGGCATATTCTGCATACAGGTGTTTACGTTCGCTCTGGCGGTAAGGTGCATATTGTCCTTCCTTCACAGGGCTTTCATCCGGCTCCAGCCCACACCATTGCAGGCAGTCCATTATATATTGCTCAGCGCCTGCTACAAAACGGGCCTGGTCGGTATCTTCTATACGCAGCACAAAGTCGCCGCCATGTGCACGGGCAAACAAATAATTGAACAAAACGGTGCGTACACCACCTAAATGCAATCCGCCGGTAGGGCTGGGCGCAAATCTTACTCTTACTTTCATGCGCCAAAAGTAAATAGTAAAACCTAATAAACAGGAATAAGGCCTGTAAGAGGCAAAAATGAATATAAAAACAGGGAGCTACGACACCTGTTCTACTTACGGAATTATTTACAGTGGCCATAATAGTGCTGATAATTAATCAGTTACAGCATTTAAACCTACATTAATATACCGTGGCACGGTCTTTACTACTACTAGAGTGATAACCGATTTAGAAGAAACGAAAAACAAACAAACATGAAAAACTTAATAATAGCACTCGCCATTGTAGGATTTACTTACAGCAGTGCAGAAGCGCAGAGTACAGAAAAAATTTGCCCAGCCCCTAAAGGCAAGGTTTGCAGAAAAGGCGGATCTTGTTATAAAACCAAATTTGCTTATGACTTTAAAGTATGTAAAGGTGATTACGGCTACTTTATATGCTGCGAAGAGCCTACATATAGCAACTCTACTCACCCCCGTGTAAATATGGTGTCTACACGCAATCGTGACAACGGTGACCTGACAAGGGATGAATTCATTACCATGAACAGCAATGGCATTACCGTTTCACAGCAGCCATCAGAAAATGATGAACAGCAGAAAATGATAGCACCTCAATCACAGTCTTATCCTGAATATGCTATGAATACTGCTACTTCTTATGAAGGCTATTACAGTAACAAAGGCAGACACTATATCAAAGTATGTTATGGTGGTGACAATGTAGCTGAACTGAACGCAGCAGCGTATCATGGCTGCCCAACACCGGCCTATGATGGCCCACAGGCAAACAAAGCACGTAATGTAAACTCTAATAACGTAATTGATAATATTGCCCCTATCACAGGACAGAGTAAGTAAGAATTAACCTGTTATACAAAAAAGGACGGAGGTATACTCCGTCCTTTTTCTATTGTAATAGCTAACGATCTTTATGCATCTACATTTTCTTCGCCCAGCACCCACTTCTTTTCATTGGTGTGCGCTACTGTAACCTCGAGGTTGTAACGGGTGCGCAGGTAGTTTGCCAGCTGGTTAGCGGCATATACCGAACGATGCTGACCACCGGTGCAGCCAAAAGAGATACTCAACTGTTCAAATCCACGGGTAATATAATCATCAACACTGATGGACACCAGTGCATAGACATAGTTCATAAAATCGGGCATGCGGGTCTCACGCTCCAGGAACTGGCGCACCATCTCATCATTACCCGTCAGGTATTTGTAAGCGGCGTAGCGGCCGGGGTTCAGTATTCCCCTGCAGTCGAACACGAAACCACCGCCGTGCGGACCAGCTACCTTTGGTATTCCTGCTTTGTAGGAGAAGCTGTTAATGGTTACCGCAAGTACCGGCTTTTCGCTGCTGGCCACTGTGGTATACTTATCCTGCATATCAGGCGACGATATCTTTTCCAACAGCGACCTGAGCTCAGGGTATGCCGGTGTTTGCGGATGATCTGCAAGGAACATGTCCAGGTTTTTCAGCGCAGGGCCTATGCTGGTAATAAAATGCGCCTTGTGCTGCAGCAAACCACGGAAACCATAAGAGCCAAGCACCTGGAGCAATCTCACCAGTACGAATTGTACATACCCACGCCTGAAATGGATCTCATCCATACGTGGTACATGCAACTCTGTAAGACTGCTTATATAACCGTTCAGCAGGTCTTCTTTCCATGCAGCTGGCAGCTGTGCTCTTGCCTGCCACAGCAGCGACGCAATGTCATACTGCGGCGGGCCCTGCATACTACCCTGGAAATCAATAAAGAATATCTTGCCTTCATGCACCATGATGTTCCTGCTCTGGAAATCACGGAACATGAGCGTCTGCGGTTGCACACGTCCAAGGTCCTTGCTTAACAACTCCATTTCGCTGATAAGGCCGGAGCGGTCATAAGGAATATTCTGAAGATCTGCGAAGTAATATTTAAAATAAAGCAGATCAGACATAATCGCCTTTTCGTCAAATTGTTTTGCTGAGAAGCATTGCTTGTAATCTGCCTCCCGGCCGGCAATCCATTGCACACGGGCCAGCTGCGCCAGCGCCTTGTGGTAGAGCTTGCGCACAGGTTCTGTATAGCCTTCCGTTGTTACGAGATCGAACAAAGAAATGCGGCCAAGGTCCTGCTGCAGGTATGCGCGGCGGTCTTTACTGATCTTGTACACTTCAGGCACGTTTACCTGGTGCTTGCGAAACAGCTCTGTAAAGTAGAAGTATGTATTGTTTTCCGCTACGTTAGTATTGTATGTAGCGATGGCAGATATCTTGCCATGGGTGATACGGTAATACCTGCGGTCTGAGCCGGATACGGCCAGCGCTTCAATGTTCTCCGCCTTTTTCTCAAAATGTTCTTCAAATAACTTTTCTAAAATACCAGTTATCTGTACAATTGATTTATTATTAGTTATGCTCATTTCCAGGTTGTTCGAATAAAAATACTTTTTTGTTTGCTATGGAGAAATTATTCCATTCTTCCGTTTCTACATGTGTTGCCACTATTCCGCAGGTAGGCATATTGTCTATCTTAAATTCCGGCACCAGCTGGTTCACAAATTCTGTAATGCCCGGGTTATGTGCTACTATAAAGACCGTCTTCACACTATTACTTACCTCATAGATCGTTTCTTCCAAAACCGAAGGTATACAATGATAGAGTTTTTCCTCCCATTTTATATTTTCCACGTCGTAACCGACCTCTTCTGCTATTCGTTTTGCTGTCTGTTTTGTCCTTTTGGCGCTGCTGGCAATAATGAGGTCGGGTATTATGTGTGCTTTCTTCAGCTTTTTACCCATTTCAGGCGCTTCCTTTTTGCCGCGCTCATTCAGCGGGCGCTCAAAATCGCTCTGTAAGGGATTTGTCCAGCTGCTTTTGGCATGCCTGATCATTACTAAAGTGCGTTGTGTCATCCTATTTTGACTTGTAATATTTTAATTTCAATTGGTCACCATCAAATTCAGCATAGCTGTCGTATTGTATCCAGTCGCCCAGATTCACATACAGGCTGTTCTGGGGCAATGGATACTCAATTGCTATATGCCTGTGCCCGAATATAAAATAGTCAATATGCTCATGTTTCAGGGTCTCGATGGCAAACTGTACCAACATCTCTTTATCCGGCCCAAGGAATTGCTTTAAAGGTGCATCTACATGCTTGGGGCCAAGACGGCTGAACCAGCTTGCGATACCCACACCCGTATCCGGGTGTACCCTACGGTACAGCCATTGTAATACAGGACTGCTCAATACTTTTTTGAGGAATTTATACCCATTATCTCCCGGGCCCAGGCCATCGCCATGTGCAATGAACAGCTTTTTCCCATTTATCTCCCTGATAATGTGCTGATGATGAACGGGTATATCCAATTCTTCTTCAAAATATCCCTGCATCCATATATCATGATTGCCGGTAAATGCTTCTATGTGTAAGCCCTTATCCTTTAACTCACCAAGCTTACCCATAAAACGGGTAAAGCCACGGGGTACCACATTCTTATATTCAAACCAGGTATCAAATATGTCGCCAACGAGGAATAGCTGTTCTGCATCTGCACTTATTTCGTCCAGCCATTGACACAAACGCCGCTCGCGTGCTATGCTTGTAGCGCGGTCAGGTATGCCCAAATGAAAATCGGATGCGAAATAAACTTTTTTACCCTTTGGTAATTCCATGCAAGAATGAGGTGGCTGCAAAGTTAACAGAAAAGGGGCAGTGTTGAACACCGCCCCTTTTGCCTTTTATTAAAAAAACCCCTATTGTTCGATAACCAGGTGGAACACATTGTGCTCACCGGCAGACCTTACACTCAGCAGGTATATACCCGGAGCTACGTTGCTCACCTGTAACTGCTCGTTAATATTTCCACCCGGGGCCATTGTTGTGTTTTTATATATAACACGGCCCAGCATGTCTGTTATTTCCAAAGCCACCTGCTCATCGTTAGTTGTACTTAATGAACCGCGAACATTGAATGTTCCTTTGTTAGGGTTTGGCGATACAGTGATGTTGCCAGCTGCCGTCATTTCATTCACATTCAATGTACGAGACCTTACCACTACGAAGCCGGATGCATACTTTGCACATGCATCGCCACGCGTAACGATACAGGTCACCGAGTCATCTACAGACAAACCTGTGGTTACATATGCAGCGGAAGTAGCGCCCGGTACTATTGTACTGTTTACATACCACTGGTAAGTAGCAGCATCACCTGCATTTGCCGGAGTCGCAGTAACTGTAACTTTCTGGCCCTTGCCGCTGATACCTGCAGGATTTGCAGTAACTGCAACAGATAGGTAAATGATGTCATCAACTTTCATGGTTACGCTGCTGCTTACTGTTCTTGGTGTAGCGCATGTTGCACCACTGGTGAGGGTTGCTTTTATCACATCTCCGTTCTTAGGCGTTAACAGGAACGTACTCTTAGATACAGCCTGATCGGTACCATTTACTGTCCACTTGTACATAGGGGTTGAACCTTCGTTAAATGGTTTTGTATCAAACATTACCAGCTCTCCGCTACATACATGATTGCCTTTTGCAGATGACGTATAGATAGATGGTATCACTACAGGTATTGCTGTAATAACAACTGTATCCTTCATATTGATGGCACAGCCAGTAACCGTGTCTTTAGCGACCATGCTGTAATTGCCAGAAGCCTTGTTAAGGCCAAGGTCAAGCGCAGCGCCCGTACCTTTTAGTTTGCTGCCAGTCAGTACGCCGGTATTGTATAGCTGATAGCTCATACCCAACTGTGAGCCGGACAGTCCTAATGATACACCGGCACCATCTGCACAGAAACTACCACCACCCTTTGTAACAAATACTGCAGGTAAAGGATTGACAGATACAGATACCGCACCCATCATATTCTGCGTACAAGCGGTAAATATATCGGAGGCAATGACAGTGTATGTGCCTGCTGTTTTTTGTGAACCGAAGTCAATTAAAGAGGATGTACCTGTAACGGGAGTACCTACGGCGGCAACACCATTGTAAAGCTGGTACCTGATACCTGCTTCTGATCCACCAAGCTTAACGTGAACACCGCTGCCTGATGCACAATAAGCACCACCACCTGTAACCGGGTAAACAGCCGGTAAAGGATTGATCGTTATAGACTCCATACCTGCCATATCGCTGGTACAAGCAGTTATTGTATCTGTAGCAACAACAGAGTAGTTACCCGCTGCTGTAAGCGCACCGAAGTCTAATGTTGAATTGTTGCCTTTTACAGCTGCACCAACCGAGGCAATACCATTGTATAGCTGGTAACGGTTACGTGTTTCTGAACCGTTCAATCCGATATGAACTCCTGTGCCACCTGCACAATAATTACCACCACCTGTTACGGTATGTGCTGCAGGTAGCGGATTAACAGATACTGTAACAAACGACAACATGTTATTGGTACACGTAGTTGCAGGATTCACCGCGGTTACATAATATGCACCAGATGCCGTGTACTTACCCAGATCAAGTGCGGAGCTCGTGCCTGTGAATGGTCCACCCACTAAAGAAGTGCCTTTATATAAACGATATATAGCCGTAGATTCTGAACCACCAAGGAATATATGTACTCCTGTATCGTCTGCGCAGTAACTACCACCACCTGTTATCGTTTGAGCAACAGGCAATGCATTAATAGAAACTGTAGCAGATGTAGTCATAGTCAGCTTACATAAGGTCGTTGTATTCTTAGCAACAACTGTGTAAGTGCCTGCCGTTGTTTGTGCGCCAAAATCAAGAGCAGCACTCATACCGGGCTGTGGTACACCAACGGTTGTTAAACCCTTGTATAACTGGTAAGTAACGTCTGTGTTAGAACCGCTCAGACCAATGTGCAAGCCAGCACCGCCTGCGCAGTAGCTACCTGTGCCGGTAACTGTATAGTCTGTAGGTAACGGCTCGATATTTACTGATGCACTGCCTGTCATGTTAGCAGTACATGATGTTGTATTGTTTATTGCGATCACTGAATAAGCACCTGCGCCTGTCTGCATGCCCAGATCAATAGCACTGCCTGTACCTGCAACTATGCTACCTGCAGGTGTAGTGCCATATACTAACTGGTAACTGAAACCGGTATCGGAAGTGTTGAGACCGATATGAACACCACCATCACCTGAACAGTAGTGACCGCCGCCTGTAATGCTGTGCACAGGAGGCAATGGTTTTATTACCACAACAGCATTACCCTCAGGACCCCAGCAACCTGAAACAGAACGGGCCCTGAAATAATAGGTGCCTGATGAGGTGACGCTCAATGAGGTGAGCGGAGCAGCTGTAGATGTGCCGCCTGAATTATTGCCCTGGAAATAGATGATCCCGCTGCCGCCGTTAGCTGCAGTGATCGTTGTATTGTTACAGAATGTACCGGCACCTGAAACAGTAACTGCAGCAGGTACGCCGTAAATGAATACATTAGCAGAGCCTTCCTGGCTCCAGCAACCGTAAGCAGACCTTGACCTAAAGTAATAGGTACCGGTGCTGCTCACCTGTGCCGACACTGTAGGAGAGGTAATAGCTGTGCCGCCCGAAGTTGTACCCTGGAAATAAATGCTGCCACCTGCACCACCTGATGCTGTGATAGTACCGCTGCTGCAGAATGCACCGGCGCCACTTACATTGACAGGAGCAGGCAATGGATTGATAGTAACGGTGGCACTACCCTCCGGACCCCAGCAACCCGCTGATGACATTGCACGGAAATAGTAGGTATACGTGCCCGTAGCAGTTACAATAGCTGATGTACCGGGATCAGTAGTAGATGTGCCACCAGACGTAAAGCCCTGGAAGTATATAGTACCATCTGAACCATTAGATGCTGTAAGCATCGCATTGTCACAATAAGTACCACCGCCGGATACAGTTGGCACTGTTGGTAACGGACCTACGGTAACCGTGAAGTTGCAATTAACACTGCCGCATGCATTGGTTGCTGTGATCTTAACGTTTGTAACGCCTGTGTTGAATAAGCTGCCGCTGCCCGTACCAATGCCAGTGCCTGTAGTAGCGCCGGTAAATGTATAGGTGAGTGCAGGAGTTGCAGTACCTGTATCAGCTACATTATAAGTAACTGTAGCATTGCAACCTGTTGTTGTAATATTAGACGGACATGTAGTGAATGCAGGAGTAGTACACAATACATTGATAAAATGCTGGTCTGTAAGACATGTTTTAGTAACGCTATCCTTAACAATAACTGTAGTATCTGTCAATGGCGCTGTTACAGTGACAGAGCGTGTGGTGGCGCCATTAGTCCATGTGTAGGCACCCAGCCAGCTTGCAGAAAGATTTACGGCTGTAGAAGGGAATACCTTTATTGTATCTTTCACCTTAGTATCTTTCATGATAGTAAACTGATCAAACACAGTATTATCCCTGCGCAGGAATTTCGCATCAAGACGATTATCCTGGATCTCCATATAAAACATACCGCCATCATTTACAGCAAACGGAAGCGCGTTGTGCGGGTATCCGCCCTGCGTACCGCCATTGGCACCTGCAGAACCGGAAACTACGTATACAGTTCCGTGGTTTACATGGCCTGACGGAACAGTATAAGGGCAAGAGTTAGTACTGCCATTATATTTTGCGCTGGAAGTATCTGTAGTATGCGCAGCCTTATTAAATGACGCTTCTGAACCATAGTGGCCCTTCAGCAGGTAAGAACGCTCATAATCATGGCTATGACCGCAGATAACCATATCAACACCATAACGCTCCAGTATGCGGATAAAGTTCTGGCGGATATTCACCAGTTCAGCTTCGCCATCTGATGTATGGCTACCCATTGTATACGGAGGGTGGTGGAAGTATGCGATCACCCATTTTTTATTATTTGCAGCAAGGTCATTCTTTATCCACTTTACCTGTGCACCTAATGTATCGTACAGACGTGTGGTACCTGCATCTTCATCTCCATAAGAGTCGAGAGACAGGATATGGACATTACCCCAATCGTAAGAATAATAAGCCTCTGTGCCTGATGCTACCCCGCCACATTCTGCAGCAGAAGGAAGGCTGAACAGGTTATAATACGGCATATTATGATCTACCTGCCTTGCAGATGCGTTAGCATAATCGTGGTTACCCGGAGCAGGGAACAGCATATGGTTCTTCAATATATTGCCGCTATACCTGCTAAAGAAATTGTTTGAGAACTCAGCATCAGTACCTGCATCATATGCGTTATCACCTACAATAAGCATAAGGTCTGCTGCTTTCATACCCTTACCGGCCAGGTAGTTCTGGTAAGCAGATAACGCACCTGCCTGGTAGTTATTGTCATTACGGCCGCAATCCCCAAATGCAGCAATGGTTACTTTCCTTGTGGAATTGTCCGGCGGAGCAGTAACAAAGAAGTTGCTGGTATCGCCCTGGGTAACAGATGTATCAGTACCAATACGGTAGTAATATTTAGTATCAGGGGTAAGACCGGTAACGCGTATCTCATGTTCTGTCTTCAATACATTATCATTCACAACGATCGGGTAGGTGCCAGCTACGTTTCCTACTTCGACTTTTGATTTTGAAGCAATGTTTGTTCTCCATCGCACACTCACAGCGGTTTTGTTACCCATCTGCAGGTAAGGGCCCTGGGATAATGTAACAGGAACAGCAGGTGGGGCAGTAACGTGTGGTATACCTACCATCTTTACATTAAAGTCAAGATCTGAGCTTGTTGAAGAGTTCTGGTGCACTTCAACAGCAATGGTATTAGCACCATTAACAAATGCTGAGATAGGAATACTCTGTGAAACCGCAAGCGACTCTGCATAAATACCCGTTGTGCCATTAATGTTATTTGGCGCTGTAACACCGTAGGTCATAGTGCCTGCAGCACCTGCAGGCAAGTTGTCTCTCCACACCTCATTTCCATTTACATACATTACTATACCATCATCCCTGAACACTGAGAACTTAATAGAGTCGTACACTGCAACCGAAGAGATATTAACAACCTTTCTGAAATACGTAGTGTTATACTTTACACATGAGCCGGGAACGGCCGGGCAAACAGCACAACCTGTAGGACCTGCAGGTATGCAGGTGGTTGTCCACGTTTCACCAAAACCTATATGACCTGTACCTGTACCCCATGATCCGTCAGCAAAACCAACCATACGCCATGGCGTACCCTGGTCTGTAGCTGTGGTAAAATATTTCCATGCATCGCCATAATCAAATATTGTAAGTGATGGCGTAGCGATCATCTGCATGTTAAAACCAAGGTCTGAGCTGGTACCTGACTGCTGGTGCAATTCTACAGCTATTGTGTTATTTCCATTGGTAAAGTAAGAAATAGGTATACGTTTTGTTATTGGTGTATACTCATCTACACCGCCAAGAGCAGTAGTTGCAGTAGTAGTGTAGGTCATAGTACCTGAAGGAAGGTTAACATCTCTCATTACTTCTACACCATTGACATACACCACCACTCCATCATCACGCTTTACGTTGATCGTAACCGAGTCGTAGATAGATGTGCTTGGTATATTTACCACCTTACGGAAGTAGGTAGTTATATATTTATTGGTGCATGAAGGACTGGCAACAACAGTTCCACATGCGTTCACCAGCTTGGTGATCCAAGTGTCTCCATAGCCAAACCAACCAGTGTCACTTACCCATGTGGCATCGCTGAATCCGGCAACCGCCCACGTACTGGCAGCACCCTGATTAGTACCATTGTCCAGGTACTTCCAGGAAGTACCATAATCCAATATGGTCGTCTGGGCATTGCCTGCCTGGGCTATTAACAACAGAACAAGTGTTGTAACGATGTGTAGAAATCTTTGTTTCATTTTTAATAATTTGGAGCAAATGTCGCAGTAGTATGTTACCATACTATTACGGAAAGGCATTGCATTATTACCAAATCATTATGCAATTGTTGCCAATATTAAATTACTGTTATCGCTGTGTTTCCTGCCATTAATAATTCTAAGTTCGCAGTTGAAACATTTTCGTGATGCGACCGACCAAGTGGGTTATTATATCTGTAACCAGTGTTATGATCTTTTGTTTATCATTTACCAACAGCCTGACCCACAAACAGGAGGTGGCCGGTTATTATGACAAACAACTGGATAAACTGCTTGGCGATTTGCGTCAGTTCCAGGCGATAAGTAAGGGCAACGCAAATAAAGAGGCGCTTACTGCTGCCTTCTTTACGTGCAGGAACGCCTATAAAAAGGTAGAATTCCTCGTAGATGTGTTTGAACCGTTCAGAGCACGGCTGCTCAACGGGCCCGACCTGCTGAAAATAGAAGAAGAGAACCCCGGCGACTCACTGAAGCCTCACGGATTCCAGGTAATTGAAGCCGTATTGTATGCCAATGCAATGGACAGGCAAAAGCTCAATAAAGAGATCGCTGTTCTTATTAAAAACATGGAGCGGTTCAGGAATGACCCTGACCGTATATATTATTTCAGGGATGATAAGATATGGCAGGGAGCGCGGTTAGGCATGTACCGTATTATTTCAATGGGTATTACCGGATTCGATGTACCGCAATCTTTTCATGCACTACCTGAAACAAGAGTTGTGCTTACTGCTATACATACCGTAACAGGTTTTTACAAAAAGGATATTGACACCTCGCTTTGGAAAAGAGGTGATACGCTGTTTAGAAATGCTGACGAATACCTAAGCAAGCACAACAACTTCAATACTTTTGACCGGATGTTCTTCATAAGGGAACATGTGAACAAACTTTCTGAATGGCTGATGCTGTGCAGCAAGAAACTGGGCGTTATAAATTACAGTGAGCTCAATCCGCTGAACGCCGATGCAAAGAACCTCTTTGCACAGGACATCATGAACCTGGCCTTTTTTTCCCCTGATAAAAAATATAGTATCACACAAGACAGGGTAGAACTTGGTAAGCGATTGTTCTACGATACCCGGCTATCAGGCGACGGCAGCCGTAGCTGCGCCTCATGCCACCAGGCACAAAAAGGGTTTACTGACGGGCTGCCGAAAGCAACCAATATGAGCGGCAATAAACTATTGCTGCGCAATACGCCTACCCTATGGAATGTTGCCCTGCAAACGCGGCAGTTCTATGATTCAAGAACAGAAACTTTAGAGAACCAGCTAAGTGCTGTGGTGCATAATACAGATGAAATGAACGGGTCGCTGGAAAGCAGCGTACCGCGATTGACCGCCGACAAGGAATACAATGCGGCATTTCAAAAAGCATATCCTGAAGATAAAACACCTATCTCCCATTACAATATTGCCAATGCCATATCCAGTTATGTTCGTTCGCTTATCAGCCTCAATTCCCGTTTTGACCAATACATGCGCCATGAAACAGACAGCTTTACAGCCGATGAAAAGAACGGGTTCAACCTGTTCATGGGAAAGGCTAAGTGCGGCACCTGTCATTATGCTCCTGTATTCAATGGTCTGACGCCACCACTATACCAGGAGACAGAATCGGAGATACTGGCGGTGCCTGCTACAGATCAGGCAAAGTCAATTCTTGATGAAGACCCCGGAAAAGCAAAGTATACACTTGTATCCCTGCATAAGCATGCCTTCAAAACATCGACCGTGCGCAATGCGGCACTTACTGCCCCCTATATGCACAATGGCGTTTTTAAGACGCTGGACGATGTTGTCAGCTTTTATAATGATGGAGGCGGGGCAGGAAGAGGAATAACCCTGAACACACAAACCCTACCGGCAGACAAATTAAACCTGACCAAAAAGGAAATGAAAGATATCGTTGCTTTCCTGAATACGCTTACAGATACAAGCGGTAGTAGCTTTGCCTACTATCACATACAGTAAGAGAAACAGGTTATTAATACTCAACCAGTACCTGGTTGTAATTGTGCATGATACCCACTGAAAATACAAAGTAATTAGTGCGCAGGTCCGGGGTAGTGTAAAAACTCTTTGTGAGGTGGCCGAACTGCTGTGATAGGACCACGTTAAAAAATCCCTTTGTAGGAATACGCTCCGATATACTCATACCATACCTGAACATGAATGTAGGTATGTTGTTGGTAGTAGTGTGATCTGCGACATAACCGGGAACACCGGGTGTAGGGAAAGGATCTATTTTGTTCGTGACCTGGCTGCCGGATGTAAATATACCGGCACCTGCAGAAGCTCCTGCATGAATATATTGCCTGTAGCCAAAGCCCACGTCTATCTTAGGAAGAAAGTAAGTATAGGTGCTTTTTTGTTTTATGTAGAGTATATCTCCCGGCACACCATTGTCGGCAGTGATGCCGGTACCGTAGAGAAAAGAATATCGCTCGAATGCTAATGCACCGCCTACCTGCACATGACGGCCCACAGCTTTCATCAGGAATCCCTCCAGTCGCGGAGTAAAATCGGCCTTGTAAGACATGGCCTTGCCCAGGCCCACCTCAACACCATACATACCTTGTGAAAAGGAATGATGAGCGATGAGTGAAAAAACAAAGGCAAGGGCTATCCTTTTCATAATTGGATCAGGTGCTAATAACTAGTCCTCATGAAACCCTAAATGCGAGATACCTATCTGCAGGGAAATATATGCAGGCCTCAGGCTGCGCGGCGAGTATTCAGTACGCGAAGGATTGAGATAATCACTTGAGCTGCTCAGGTTCTGTCCAATAAAGCCGAAGTCTTCTGTTACTGTAAAGCACCAGTGCTTGCCCGTACGGAAGTATTCTGTGAAGCCGGTACCTACACGCAGCAGCATCTTCGTAATATTAGTCGTGGTAACAATAGTACTATCGTAGTTGCCTAAGCCTGCCCCGAAGCCTTTGTCCCATTTGCGTAGCTCTTCTGTTCCGCCCATGTTGAAACCAACACCTGCATTTACGTAAAAATGCACCCCCTGGTTCCTGCCTATGCCGTAGTCAAATTTAGGACAGAGGAAAACATAAGAACTCTGATTAAGCAACTGCACACCGGCATTGCCGCCGCCGCCTTTTGCACCATACGCTTCATTATCGTAATACAGGCCATATGTCTGGTAAAACAGGTTCGCACCTATGCCGGCATGTGTGGAATAAACCTTGATGAAATCAAGGCCACCGGAGATGGCAACATTATAATTATATGTTGTGCCAAGGCCGCCACCGCCATATAAACCAAAAATGGTTTTTTTTTGAGCAAAGCCCTGCATGGCTATAAAAGACAGAAAAGCTATAAGTGTTA
The DNA here is from genome assembly GCA_025963465.1 of Flavipsychrobacter sp. Taxonomy (GTDB): domain Bacteria; phylum Bacteroidota; class Bacteroidia; order Chitinophagales; family Chitinophagaceae; genus Nemorincola. The sequence continues at coordinate 27,519 of JAOQAP010000229.1, read as the reverse complement.
TCCGTTTCATTTCCGAAAATTAATCAAATTTTTTATTTCCAAGCGCTTGTTTTCTTAATAAAGGGCTGACCCTATACCTGTCTTCGTGGTATTCATGGTACATTTTGTCCAGTTTTTCCACGCATTTGTCCGCGCCCCACTCATCGCACCACTGCAGCAAGCCCTTAGGATAGTTTACCCCTTTGGTCATTGCTGTTTCCAGATCGGCGGGGGAAGACACTTTCAGGTAAAGGGCATCAACAGCTTCATTGATGAGCATAGCCAGTATGCGCTCATATATCTCTGTACCTAAAACCATGTCCTTCGTTGGTTCCGGCATAGCAGCACCTTCTGCATAATTATAAAACCCTTTTCCGGTTTTGCGGCCCAGCCAGCCGGCTTCCAGCAACCTCTTTTGTGAAAAGGAGGGCTTGTAACGCGGATCGTAGAAGAATGACTGGAACACAGTCTCGGTCACAACATAGTTCACATCATGCCCTATATAGTCTGTAAGTGCGAAGGGCCCCATACGGAAACCGCCTATCTCGGTCATTGCCCAGTCTATGGTAGCCATATCCGCAATTCCTTCTTCATATATACGTATGGCCTCGCCGTAGAAGGGACGCGCCACCCTGTTTACTATAAAACCGGGAGTATCTTTAGCTACTACCGGAATCTTACCCCACTGCTTCATCAGCTCTTTTGCTTCCGGCAGCAAGTCCAGGTCTGTTTGTATAGCCGGTATGATCTCTACCAGCGCCATAAGCGGAGCCGGGTTGAAGAAATGCAGCCCAATTACCCTTGACGGGTTCTTACACGCCGCGGCAATAGATGTAATAGATAAAGAAGAGGTGTTGCTCGCCATGATACAATCATGGCTCACTATCTGTTCGAGGGTCTTGAACAGGTTCTGCTTTGCTTCCAGCTTTTCTATAATGGCCTCTATCACCAGCCCGCAATCCTTCATGGAATCAGGATCATCGGAAAACGCGATGCGGGACAAGATATCATGAGCACTGGCGATCTTGCCTTTTTCCTGCAGTTTCTGCAAGGTATTTGCCAGGTTGGTCTTTGCCTTGCCCAGCGCTATATCGCTTTCGTCGGAGAGCACTACTTTGTGACCGGCCATAGCCGCTACCTGCGCTATACCACTGCCCATAGCGCCAGAGCCTACTACACCTATTATTTTCATGTCGTATAAAGATTATGGTTAAAGAAGTTTATTTCTTCTTCAATGCCAATATACTAAAATCTGTTTTTTCTGCTACTATGGTATTAGAAAGATGTCCAAGGCCGGCTATTTCCATTTCTACTACATCACCGTCCTGCAGCCATTGTTCTGTGTAGGCAGGGTCATTCAGCTTACCTGTACCATTCAGCTCCATAAAACAACCGGTACCTACGGTGCCGCTGCCTATTACATCGCCGGGCAGTATGTCTGCTCCATAAGCACAGCGCTCTACTATCTCTGCAAATGTCCAGTCCATATCGCCCATGCTGCCTTCGCTCACCTGTATGCCATTTACTTTGCAGGTCATCTTCAGATCGTAGGTATTGCCTACGTGGTTTTCCTTAGCTGGTATTTTATATGGTTCCAGTTCATCCGGTGTTACCAGTATTGGTCCTATCACTGTGCAGAAGTCCTTACCTTTTGCCGGGCCCAGGTTCAGCAGCATCTCTTCCATTTGCAGGGTACGGGCGCTCATGTCATTCATGATCATGTAGCCACCTATGTATTGGTCCGCATCCGCTGCTTTTACATTTCTTCCTTTTTTGCAGATAACTATAGCTGCTTCCAGTTCGAAATCCAGTTTCTTAAAATGGTCGGGCATACATGGAATATTACCAGGGCCCTGTATTGCATTATGATTGGTAAAATAGAATATCGGGTACTGGTCAAACTCGGGTATCATATCCACCTTGCGGTTGCGGCGGGCAGATGCCACGTGCTGACGAAACGCGTATCCATCGCGGCAGGAAGTAGGGTGCGGCACCGGTGCTAATATGTTTGCACCTTTGTATGGTATACCTTCTGCTTTGTTGCTGCCGCTCTTAATATCTGCCTCGGTTTTGCGCATAGCGTCTATTGTGCTTTCCCAGTTTTCCAACAGGGTGCTCATCGCGTTTGGCAATTGGCTGTTAGCTGCATTTGTATCGTACAGCGAATCATTAATATAAAAAGCTAATTGTTCTTTACCGTTCTTAGAATATGTTACAAGTTTCATGAGTATCTATTTTTTGACCCCGCAAAAATAGCTGATATGCTGTGTTTACGAAATGTTTATTTGGCAATAATCCTAATTGCTGTGTTTTGAAGTAATATTGCAGTGAAAACCGGTATATTATGGCTTCTTACGAACAGATATTCGATAATAACAGGAAATGGGTAGCGGAGATGACAGCAAAGGATGCTAATTTCTTTGAGAAGCTGGCTCGCGATCAGAATCCCGACTATCTCTATATCGGCTGCTCAGACAGCCGTGTACCGGCTAATGAGATCATGGGACTGGAGCCCGGCGATGTATTCGTACACCGCAATGTAGCCAACCTGGTGAATAATACCGACCTTAATGTAATGTCTGTTATCAACTATGCAGTGAAGCACCTTAGTGTGAAACATATTATAGTGTGCGGGCATTATAACTGCGGCGGCGTAAAAGCAGCGATGATGCCAAAAGATATGGGCCTGCTGAACCCCTGGCTACGCACCATACGCGATGTATACCGGATGCACTACGATGAACTGGATGCTATAAAGGATGAACACAAACGCTACAGCCGCCTGGTGGAGCTGAACGTGCTGGAACAAGCTACGAACGTGATCAAAACAGCAAGCGTACAACAGTGTTACCTGCAAAACAAATACCCTATAGTACATGGCTGGGTGTTTGACCTTCACACCGGTATTCTCATTGATCTCAACATCAATTTTGAAAAGATACTAAAGGAGATACAGAAGATATACGACCTTACGGGTGGCATGGCCGCCCCCAGCGAATAAACATTGCTGTTAAGTCCTATTTATTCTTCTTTACATAATCCCTGAAATAAGAACAGGAACCTGTCGCATTAGCATAGAACTTTGTATCCTTATAGTCACCTTTAAGCTTTTGCAGGTAGGGGTTTTTAAATGTATTCCTGTAATACGTTTCCGCATCGACATTATAATAAGATTGTTCTTTACCCGGAGCACAATTCTTCTGCCAGCATTTTGCTGCCATAAACAGGCATCTTGCTTTTACCTCTTTATCTGTGCTGTTCTCATAAGCCTGCACATAATACTTTTCAGGAGTTTGCACATTATAGTGTTCCAGTTCATAGTCAGCTAGTTTGCTGCGATCTTTATAATTAAAATATGCATACTCACTTGTGCCTGTCCTGTAGTAGTCATAGGCATGGTGCGCCTTGCCATAGTAGCTCATGTTATACAAGCCATTGGCATACTGGTATGCAGCTCTTCCGTCAGAAGGGCTTTTCTTTAGTGCCTGCTGCAACTCAAGCATTTTTTTAGCAAACTGCAGCTTGTTGTATTTTACTGCTTTGTCAGATGCATTCCATTCCTGGCCGTCCAGTATGTGGCTTACCATTATGTCCGGCAGCTCCGTTTTCTTCAGGATATCTTCCGGTACTTTCTTCAGTACTTCTACCGCTTTGTCGAACTGGAACGTCCTCATGTACTTTGTTGCCTCCAGCTCATAAAGCGCACCCGCAGAATACATAGTGGTCTCTGTAAGCCAAGTATCGAAAGGGGACTTATTCTTTTTCATTATAAACGCCTCAATGGCATGCAATTCGTCGGGAGTCATTCCTTCCAGCATTCTACCCGGCTCATCTGTATAATCGGTTGCGTAGCTCCATGGATAAGCAAAAGACGCGCCTGCTGCTTTTGAGTAACAATAGATCGCTTTATCCGTATTGCCCTGAGCTATGTAAACTTCTTTAAGCACCATTACCATCATATTGCCAAACAGCGTGCTGTACCTGCGACTTTTATTTCCCTTTGCCTCAACGGCACGTAATAACGGGAGCAACTGCGCTTCTGTTTCCGGCGTCACTTTTTCTTCCTGCCTCATTACACAAAGCACATTTACAATGTCATGCACGTCTTCTTCTGCAGGTGTCATTTTTTCGGAATGGGCTTTCAGCAGGAAGTTTTTGCAGTTCACCGCGTCGCCCTGCAATATGTATATGTATGCAGATGACAGATACCAGAATGCCGCGTCGCCGCACCGGCCTTCTTTTGCTACTCTTTGTGCAAAGTCATTCAGCTCTACCAGTTCAGAATCATCTTTATTTCCACCTATAGCCATACCGGGTATCCGGCTGCCTTCTGCCCTGTTTATGCAGCGTGTCATTACTATATCCAGGCCTCTTACTTTTGCATCAAGCTCATAGGCTTTTTTGATCGTCTCTATAGGATGTTTTTCATTTGCGTCATATTCGTAAAGGCTTCTCATTACGTACAGCACAGCCTTTTCATGATCATTCTTACAGAGTGCTAAAACGGGTGCTATATTTCCATTCACAGCCCACCTAAAGCTGGTGTATATATTCTTCTTGTCTTCTTTTGTTTTATCAAATACAAGGCTATACAAATAGGCCGCCTCTGTTTTCCTTCCTGTCTTATAAAGCCCGCCTGCTTTCAAGGCCAGACTGCGGTAATAAAGGAAGTTATCATTTGCCGTAACCATATTATCAAACAGGGTAACCGTTTCCAGGTACCTGCCACTGTAAAATGCCATACGTACTGCCTGGTAAGCATAGCGTTGTTTCAACTCATTATCTTTCAATACTTCGTACTGGCGTATTGCTTCCACAATAAGGAGGTGCATTGCAGCAGAATCTCTTTTGGGTGTTTCATACTCACTTGTCTTGTTGTTCCATACAGCCTCCACCGGTTCTGTATATGGCTCACATGATTTTGCAAATGCCAGGTACTGCGCAGTATTGACCTGCTTGTTTGCAATAAGCCACTTGGTAAACCCATTGCTACTCACTTTGGCTCCTACGTTAAGCGGTTCATATTTCTTTATGTGGCGATAAATATTGTCCATGTCTGCCTTGGAAAACCGATAGATGAAACTATCAATATCTACAGCTGAAACCTGGTTACCGGTGTATTTTTTCCACATGGCCGGATTAGGGTCAGACAGTTTATTATTGATCTCTGTTTTATCAAAATCATACCCGTCTGTATAAAAAGTAATAGAAGGCGAGTAATAGAAGGGAACAAATGAAGGGTGCTTATTGACCGTATTGAGAAAAAAGGTGGCCGACTCATATGGATCATCGCCGCCTGCACAGGCTATAACCAGTTTAGTAATACCTGCCAGGCCAATAATACTAACGATAAGAATTATAAACCGATTCCAGCTCATGCATTGAATATTTGGATAAAGTTATACTATCGCACGAAAATAAAAGAACATTAACGTCCGGTTGAGATAATTGTTTAGATGTGAAAGAAGCAATATCCATCAGCGCATCATATGAGGGGCTTTCCACCCTCAGCTCGTCTTTTGCTTTCAGGCTAAAGCCCTGCCATAAAGTATCTGCCTTACAGCGATAGATGTTATCGCCCGTGTGCGTGAAAAGCTTGTTCCCACTCACATCAGCAGGCGCTATATCGTGCATGATCCCATTAAACCTGCCATTGCGGAACAGGATACACCACTGGAAGATAGGAAGCGCTATATCCAGTGGTAATGAATAAGTGCCGATCCTTTTCAGGTAATCTTTGGCTTCATCTACATCCAGTATAGAATTGCGAACCCCTGTCTTCTTCATATCGCCCATGCTGTAGCACATGAGCATGCCTTTATCCACCGGAGGTATGCCACTACTCGTAGTGTATTTTACCTGGTGCATACGTATGGTGCAGGAGAGGGTCTTACCCTTAACGTATGCCTGCTGCTTCAGCACAGATAGTAAGCTGAAGTATAGCTCTTTGTTGCCGGATGTCCAGTCACAGTCTATCTGTACCTCCTGGGGGGTGATACCGGCATTGGTGCATAATGCCTTTATAAGATGATCTATGTTTTCCGCCAATGGGGTTACCTGGTTTTTTTGCAGGTGCGCCAGCGTTCTCTGGGTTATGAATACGACAGGTATAAACCGGAGTGAAGTATCCATTTTATCCGGCAATTGTATAGGTGCTATCGGGATTGGCTGGTTATTAGCAGGCTCCCAGTCCACATCAAACAGGCGCAGGTACATTTTCTGCACTTGCAGTTCGTGCAACCTATCTATCTCGTAGGCCGATGGCTTGTAAATGGTTTTCCAATAGTAAAATCCACGGGTTACATTGTGATGTTGTCTTTTGCAGGAGTATAGAAAACAAAACGCGCATAGCACGGCAATGGCAGCGAATTGTTTCTTAAGGTACATGCCCGCAAGTTAAGGCACAATTACCTGTTGTGCTCCCTGCTTTACAGTAAAATCTATTGTGTGCTCGCAGGCATGGGCATCGCCGTCAGTCTGCATGAGCTTTAAGGAAGGATTGGAAACCGTGATCTTTTTTCCGGTCAGGTGTTTTACATATGGGCTGCCCGCTATACTGCCGGTAAGACCCCGAAAAGCCAGCATCCCTCCCAGTATCTTAGGAAACTTCCTGACAATAATAATATCGAGTAACCCGTCAGTAAAACTTGCCATGGGGGCTATACGAAAGTTATAACCGAATTGCTGGCCATTGGCTACATTCACCATAAAGGCGCATTCGTTATGTACTTTGCCGTCTACAGTTATCTGCCAGTCCCAGTTCTTATACAGCCACATATGCTTTGTTACCAGCCAGCTATATACCATCAATCCACGCGTCTCACTTTTGGCAAATTTTTTAGAAATTAGTGCGTCAAAAGCCACCCCTGCATTACTGATAAAAGGGTGCCCATTAGCATAGCCAATATCCATAGCAATAGTATTGCCTTTGTTGATGACCTTTATAGCCTCATTGGTATCCAGCGGTATCCGCATAGTACGCGCCATCCCATTGCCCGAACCCTTGGGTATAATGGCGAGTAGTGTGTTTGTGCCCAACAGTCCTTGCACTATATCGTTTACAGAGCCATCCCCGCCTACGGCCACAACAGCATAGGCACCTTTTTCAGCACATTCTTTTGCCAGCTCAATACCGTGCTTAGCATATTGAGTGTATATTATTTCGTGAGAGTATTTTGACTTATCCAGGTGCAACTCTATACCTTGTGTTATCTCTTTCTGTCGTTCTACCCCAGATTTGGGATTGATGATAAATACAAGGTGTTTCATGTTTATACTATTTCCGCTTTCAGGCTGAGGTCCATGCTTACTGCGTGATGAATGATGGCACCTACAGATATGTAAGTAACCCCTGTGCGTGCATAAGCCACTATATTATCGAGCGTAATACCACCGGATGCTTCTGTTTCGTATTTACTGCCTATAAGGCCCACCGCTTCTTCGGTTTGTTCCGGTGTATAGTTGTCCAGCATTATCCGGTGTACATTGCCTACAGCCAGTACCCGTTTTACATCTTCTATACTCCGTGTTTCTACTTCTATTTTCAGGTTCAGCGCGTTTTTGCGCAGGTAGTCATTGGTCTGTTCTATTGCTTTTTCTATACCGCCACAGAAGTCTATATGGTTGTCTTTCAGCATAACCATATCATACAGGCCCATCCGGTGGTTCACACCACCACCTATACGTACTGCCTCTTTTTCGTGCATGCGAAACAGTGGTGTGGTCTTGCGGGTATCCAGTATTTTAGTGGGGTATCCCTTTATGATTTCTACGTATTGATTGGTAAGTGTGGCAATACCGCTCATTCGCTGCATGCAGTTGAGTGCCAACCGTTCTGCTTTCAATATAGTATGCACTCCGGCAGATACTTCAAACGCTATTTCTCCATTGTGTACCTTATCCCCGTCCTTTTTGAAGAGCGTGAATTGTGATCCCGGCTCCAGGAAGTAAAATATCTCCTCTGCCAGGTCCATACCGGCTATTATGCCATTCTCTTTTATCTTCAGCACTGCCTTACCCCTAGCATCTGCAGGTATGCTGGCCAGCGTGGAATAGTCACCACTTCCTACATCTTCTGATAACGCCGCTTCGATAAACTCTTTTGTATTCAACAATGGATATGGTATTAAATGATGTGCAAAATTACGAAATAAGGTTAATGTCAATGATAAATAATTATTAAACTACAACTCCTAAAAGGTATTGGTGGATTAGCTGTTTCGGAACAATACGCTTCCATCCCCGTAACTCAGGAATCGGTAATCATGACCAAGCGCGTAGTCATATACCGTTCTCCAGTCATCGCCGATAAATGCTGCAACCAGAAGAAGCAATGTAGACTGTGGCTGATGGAAATTTGTTACCAAGCAATTTACAACCCGGAATGTATAACCCGGTGCGATCAGTATCTGAGTGCGGGTGATGAGCTTGCTTAATTTATTTGAAACCATGTATGCAGCCAATGCGTTGAACGCATCTGTAGTGCTGCAAGTATTTTGTGTGTCGTACGGATCCCATTGAGACACGGCTATATTTTGCAGGTCAGGCGTTTCGCCATTAACTATTTTGTTGCCTATCCAGTACAGGCTTTCCAGTGTGCGCAGAGAGGTGGTGCCTACTGCTATAATATTTTTACTGAGTGCAGCAGTAAGGATATTTATGTTTTCCAGCGTTACTTCTATCCATTCGGCATGCATATCATGCTCTGCCATGGTTTCGCTCTTCACCGTGCGAAAGGTGCCGGCACCTACGTGCAGGGTTAGGAAAGCGGTGTCTATATTGTTTGCTGCAATACGCTGTATTACATCATCAGTAAAATGCAACCCGGCAGTGGGTGCCGCCACGCTGCCTTCTTCCTTTGCAAATACGGTCTGGTACCTGTCTTCGTCTTCTATGGCGGCATCACGGTGCATGTAGGGAGGTAATGGCACCTTGCCGGTATAATGCAACACTTCTGCAAAAGTGAGTGCAGCATCATCCCATTCCAGGCTTAGTGTAAATGCCGTAGGGCTACGCTCAACAATCTGTGCAGATAAGGTAAATGACGGCTCACTATGCACTATCTCTAATACCATGCCCGGCTTCCACTTTGCAGCCCCACCTACGAGGCACTCCCACAGCACTTTACCTTTTTGCAGCATAGCCGTTTGGATGTCTGCATATTGCCCGTTTGGCGCGAGGCAAAAAACCTCTATTGTTGAACCCGATGGCTTTTTGAACAGCAACCGGGCATTCACTACTTTGGTCTGGTTAAAAACCATCAGGCTGTCTGCAGGAATATTGTCAGCTATGTTCGTGTATATATTTTCTGTTATCGTTCCTTCTTTATAGATCAGCAACTTCGACGCGTCACGCTCCTGCAAAGGATGCTTCGCTATCCGCTCGTCGGGCAACGGGTATATAAAATCTTCTATGCGCAGTTCTTTGGGGTGCATGGCAGAGGTTTAGTAGATAATTATTAACCAATTACCGGTATGGTGATCCCTGTTATCTTGCGGTAAAGGTCCAGAGCATACAAGTCGGTCATGCCGGCAATGAAATCAACCAGTGATTGTATGTCTCTATAAATGTCTTTATCCTCAGCCGGCGTTATCGGGAATTGCCCGGACACCAGTTTTACTATCTTGACCGACCTTGTTTCTTTGGGATACAGCACAGCATGAATGAACTCTTTCAACAATCCACCTATCACATTGTAACCTGCTATCTCTATCTCCACCACAGCCCTGTAGTTGTAGATATACTTTACAGAATATTTGTTGATCTTCTTTATTAGTACATTATCCGTATCTGACAAACAGGACAACAAGTCTTGCTCCAGTGTGCCACTCAATAAAGCTTCCTCATTTGCCATGAATGCTTTTGCCAGCTTATCTATCATAAGCCCTATCCAGCGTGCGCGTATATACTGCACCTTCTGGTTGTCGTCGTTTATGTTTTCCAGCTTTCTTTCCAGGTATTGCCTTGTGTTGTAGTCTGCGGTCTCTGTATCAAAGAACGGCAGGAACATTTCTTTAAAAGTTTCGAAGGAAACAATGCGCAGCCTATGTGCATCTTCCATATCTATCACCCTGTAGCATATATCGTCTGCCGCTTCTGTAAGATATACAAACGGATGGCGTGCATACACGTTTTCATACCCTTCCTTTCTTTCTATTTCCAGCGCACCTGCTATTTGCCGGTAAGTATCTATCTCTGAATCAAAGAACCCTGATTTCTTTGTAGCGATCAGCTTCGTGTCTTTATTAAATCCTTCTATTGATGTACAAGGGTATTTCACCAAAGCAGCCAATGTGGTATAGGTAAGTTTATACCCTCCCGGTTCTGTCTCATTAAAGCTGTTGGTAAGCGTCCGTAGCGCATTTGAGTTTCCTTCAAACAGCTCAAAATCTTTTAACTGTTTAGGGTTCAATGCACCATGTATCTTCTCTTTCATCTCACCTTCCAGGCCGGTAAAGAACGACCGTATCGCGTCTTCTCCAGAATGGCCAAAAGGGGGATTACCTATATCATGAGCAAGACAGGCCGATGCTATTACAGCAGACAGATCATGACGGTAGAATTCTTTGAACTGATCCGTCTCATTCACATATTTTGCTGCTATCATCTCTCCCGCTGCTTTGCCTAGCGAGCGGCCTACAGATGCTACTTCTAAACTATGCGTAAGCCTGTTGTGTACAAATATTGCCCCGGGCAAAGGGAATACCTGTGTCTTATTCTGCAACCTGCGAAAAGCAGAGGAAAATATGATACGGTCATAGTCCTGCAAAAAAGAACTGCGTACAGGATCATATATAGCCTGTTTGCCTTCCTTATCGCCAGTTCTTCTTGTTGTGTAGAGTGATGCCCAATTCATGGTGTAAATATACAAAACGCGAACCCATAAACCCCAAACCCTTAAAGAGGCTTCTCTATACGTTCAGTTCTCCGGACTTACCTATATCGCCTGTTACAGCCCTAAATAAATTCACACCAACTGTTTTACCCTGCAGGCTTCCTTAAAATATCCAGGGCCCGGTGCTTTCGCATCGGGCCCTGAGGTGGGAAAAGTTAAGAGGCTTTATTAGAAGGGAAATTTAAACTTATTTGCTTTAACGGTATAAACTATCGTGCCAGCATCTACCCTCCTGATAATCAACTATTCCTTTTCATCTTTCTTACATTCTGCGAGGTAATACTCGGTCAATCTCATTCCCCAATGTGGTTTTGTGATGTCCGTCTTCTGTTCTTTAGCCAGCAGACCTTCTGCTTTCTCCAGGAAAGGCTGGGCTATCTTCTTGCCACCGCCAAATGCTTTTGGCGTGTAGAATTTGCTAACACCTATCAGGTAATACCTTCTTGGGTTATCCGGGTTCTGCTCTTTGGCGTTGTCCAGTTGTTCGTTGAAGATCTTGCCGTATTTCTGCCACCTGTTCATCCCATCTATTACCATGCGTGCATTAGCTATCATAGCAGCCAGTACATAGGTCTCATCATTTTCTTTTTTCAGTATGGTCACCGCGTCCTGTCTTTCCTTATCTGCTTCATCCAGGTATGAATCTCGCTTTGCTGCATCTTTTTCCATGTAAGACAGTACTGTTTTGCTGTAGGCCAGGTAGTAATGGCTGGTCCATTCGTTATCAAACTTTTTAGCAATCAGACCCAGCTTATTGCTCTGCTCTATCTTCACATTCATATCCTGTGTTGTATCAAAGGCTGTGAATGTTTTGTCCAGGACAGTTTTAAAATCCTGCGCTTTAGCGCTCATTACGGTGAGGGCCATTGCGCCCATTAACATGATCTTTTTCATTTGTTATGTTTGTTTATGGTTTATTTATAGTTCGTCTTTACTGAATTGAGAAAGTGATGCGTTGATACCAAAGAATACAGACCTGTACAGTGGTGGCACAACAGCACTCGGCTGGCCTGCAGCATTATACCTGTAGCCAAAGACATTATGCTGGTTAGTAACGTTGTCAAGGCTCACATAAAACACTGTGAACCACCTGCCGAAGCTATGCAGCCATGCTGCTGACAGTGCAAGATTGTGATATTGCGGGGTCATGTCACACATGAATTTGTTTGTCACATCTGCACCTTTGTAGTTCGGGTTGTAGTATGGCCTTCCGCTTGCGTAGCTGTATGTTGCATTCAAGCTGGTGTGCCATTTTTCAACGAAATACTTGCCTACCAGGTTCAGGTTATGTTTGGCAATAAACCCTGGTGTTGCACTCTTCAGGAAATTATTGTATATTCTCCTTGTATCAATATAACTATAGGACACCCAGACGTCTGCATTCTTTATTGTTTTCTTATCCCTAAAGAACACATCGACACCCTGTGCGTAACCTGATCCTGTGTTAGAAACGATAGTACTATTTGTTATCGTACGATAAGGGTTTGGATCAAAGACGTTGTTTTGCTCCAGTATCAGGCTTGCATAATCTTTATAATACCCTTCTATACGCAGCAGGCGATCATTCTTGTTCCATTGCCAGTTAGCTATATAATGTATTGCTTCCTGCATACCCGGTGTCTTTCCTGCAAGCAGATATTGGCTCGGCGCATCCTGGTAAAATATGCCGCTCGCCAGGGACACCTGGCTGGTTTTGCTTGTCTTTATGGCCATAGATACACGAGGAGCAATTTTATCCGTATTCAGCAATGTGCTATGCTCATAGCGCACACCGGGACGAAAAGCAAGCCAATACAATGGCGTCCATTCCAGTTCTGTGTAAGCTGCAGGTTGCGTCTCAACAAAATTCTGGTTGGCAAACGTACTATAGTCTTTATCAATGCCAAAACTTTGAACATCTGTTCCTACAAGCAGGTTCAGCCTGCTTGTAAAAAAGCGTTTGCCTTCTATACGAAATTGCGCCCTGTGATCCTGTTGTTTAATAGGGAAGTTGCCGAATTTATTATCTGTCTTGTCGAAGCTGAATGATGCGGCTGTATACAGGCTGTATTTCGCTTTGAACATTTGCTTGTAAGAAATGTAGGCCAGGTAATACTGTTCCTGTGTTTCGAAATTAATATTGTTACCCAGCGATTTGAAGTATTTACTTGATGGATCCGACAATGCACTGTCTGCAACACCTGCATAAGGATTGACTATTTGTATACCACTCTTATTATAGGATCCATTAACGCCCGCTTTCAGCATTATATCTTTTGTGGGCACCCACACATAACGAACATTCCCGCTGCCGCCTTGTGGTGGCGCATAAAAGTTTACATTGGTCTTTGCAAGACCAAAGAATGGGGTTGTATTTGTGTAGTTGCCGCCAATATCTATGCTGCTCTTTTTCCATTTTTTTGTACCTGAAGCATATACGCCGGCCATGTTGATACCCACGTTCACGTTGCTTTTCTCAGGCATGTCCGTAGTATTCAATTCCAATACACTGGATAGTGCCTGTCCATATCTTGCGCTATATCCACCGCTGCTGAATGACACGCCCTGGTAATTGAACGCACCGAAACGGCTGCGGGTGGACACACCCGGAGGACCACTGAAAAAGGCATTCTGTATGATCATTTCATCGACAACGATTGCCGCTTCACTGGCATCTCCACCTCTTACAAACATTCCATTGTCGGCGCCTGCTTTTTGCGTACCGGGCAGCATTTCCATCGCTTTTATCACGTCTGCTCCTGCTCCTGCTGTTGTTACTATATCCAGCGGACGCAACACAGTTTTACTTTTATCGTTCGATGCGTCGAATGAACCGGCGGTGATGGTGACTTCGTCGAGTCTATGTGCTTTGTTGGATTTCATTCTCAGCACTATGCCACTCATATCGCCTGATATAACTATAGGCATACCGGTATTTTCATGGCTCATTTCTGTAGCCATAATGGTCTGGTTGCCTTTTTCAGAGGTGGTAAAGCTGAATATACCCATGCTATCTGTAGTGGCCCCATCTATTGTGTTATCCAGGTACACGTTCACCCCTTTTATAGGCTTGTCTTTGTCACCTACCACGGTGCCGCTGATCTTGTATTGTGCGTGTGCGGCTATCACACCCAGCACAAAGAAGGGAAGTAGCAGCAGTGACGTTAAAAAAGCAGAGTAATTATTTTTCTTCATATGCTATAATAATTATGGTGCAAATATATTTCGCACATGCATCATTTGAAAGTTCATTTCGGCTAAACGGTAACGTAAGTCGGTGAACAGGATAAAAATGGCGGTGAAAAATGGTTGTTACAAAAATAAAGCGACCACCTGTAAAAAGGCAGCCGCTTTATCATTTTTGTCAATTATTGTTATTCTGTCGTCTTTACGAACTTGTCGGCCTTCACCATTTGTCCGTTCACATCGTAAAGGGTAATGGTATAGATACCATCTATAAGGCTCTTAATGTCTATATCTTTAGCGTTCGGCTGTTGTATCATCACGCGTCCGTCAATAGAAGTTATAATCGCCTTCAGTACATCTGCCGATTCTATGTGCAACATATCCTGTGCAGGGTTAGGGAATACCCTAATTTCGCCCTGCGCCAGCGGAGTCTGAACACCGTTGAAGTGAGGAGTCCATCCGGTGAGTATATATTCTGTTGACATAGACTGACATCCGTTCGTATCTATTACAGAAACCTTGTACTTGCCATTAGTACTTGGCACTACATTGTAGTGCGTAGCGCCAGGTATCGCTACCAGGTCTTTATACCACTGGTAACTTACATAACCACTGTATGTAGTATAGATATGCTCACCATCAAATTTCAGCAATGGATTTGGCAGCGGGTTTTCTTTTACAGAAACCGCAAGGCTGGTAATAGAGCATGCCGACGTTATCTTAACCGTGTAGCTGCCTCCTGCTGTTGCATTATATATACTATTAGTACCTCCTGTAATAGGCACTCCGCCCACATACCACTGGTAGGTAGGTGTTATACCCGCTACAATATTTGCACGCAGTGCTGCGCTTCCACCCCAGCAGAATGATGCCGATGAAAGTGGTACGATCACAGGCGCTGTAATCAGCGTGGTGGTATCTTCCGGAGTAAACACGCTGCAACCTGTTGCAGGATCGGTAACCAACGCTTTGTATCTGCCAGATGTCGATACCTTTAAGGTTGCTCCTGTAACTCCAATTGAAATGCCATTTTGATACCATAGGAAGGATGCGATTGGCAACACATCGGAAGTAGCCGTAAGATCAACAAAACCACCTGTACAGAATTCCAGGATTGCAGGATTGATCACTGCGCCTGTCGGCAATGGTTTTGCTGTTACACCTACTGTACCTGAGGTAGCCGTACAGCCAGTAGAATTCGTTACGACTACATGATATGTTCCTGTAGCCTTAAAGAAATAGCTGCTGTTTGTATAGCCCGGTATAGCTCCTAAAGTATTGAACCATTGGTAAGTAAGTCCTGAACCAATATCGCCTTTCAGCTCTACGCTGTCTCCCATACAGAAGATGGTCGGGCCAACAGCGGTAATAGTGCCTGCCGGTTTCGGATTTATGGTTACTGTAATAGGCGTAGACCTGGCATTACAGCCGGATGCATTACTTACTACGGCATCGTAAGACCCGCTCACTGTTGGTGAATAAGTTATATTAGTCGCGCCCGGAATTGCTACCCCGCCCAATTCCCACTGATAACCGGTTGGTGCAGTGCCTGATGCGGTGAGCGTAATTGCGGTACCTGCGCACACTGTACCCGATGACGGGAATGCTGTTATGCTGGCTGTAGCCGTCAATATAGACACCAGCACACCGGCTGAAGTGTCAGAACAATTGTTAGAGTCTATCACCGCTACTTCATATGTAGTGTTTGCAGGAGGCATCGCTATATAGCTGGCATTTGTTTCGCCTGCAATAATTACAGGTCCTGTAGCATCATACCATTGGTAAGAGAGGCCTGTACCTGTGTTTGCGGTCAGCGCCACAAATAATCCGGGGCACAGACTCGTACTTCCTATAGGCGTAATGAGCGCAAGTGGTTGTGGATTGACCGTGACCACATATGTTGCATTACAACCGGACGGCGATACATAATCTATTGTTGCTGTTCCTGCGGACACTCCGGTAACAACCGCTGCAGGTGTTGTTATAGTTGCAATAGTTGAGTTAAGGCTACTCCATACACCGGGCGTTAGCGCGTCAGATAATGTAATGGTAGATCTTACACATACTTCCGTAGGGCCAGTTATCGGGTTAGGGAATGGAGAAACCGTAACAACGGTAGTTGCCGCACAACCTGTTGCGTTTAGCGTATAACTAATAGTTGTTGTACCTACCACACCTTGTGACACCACCAAACCGGAAGTAGACCCAACGGTACCTACCACTGTATTCACACTACTCCATGTACCACCGGCCGTTGCATCAGTCAGCTGCGTGGAATTTCCAAGTCCGGCACATATGATCTTGATACCTGTTATAGGTCCTGGTACAGGATTAACTGTTACTATATGTGTTGCCCTGCAACCTGTAGGCAAGGTGTAACTTATTGTTGAGATCCCAATTATCCCTGTAACTGTTGCTGTGGTTGTTACCGCCGCAATACTAACAGAGCCGGGAGGTAAAAATGCCCAGACTCCACCTGCAGTTGCATCGGTCAATACTATAGATGATCCTGCACAAACCACCGATGGTCCGTTAATAACAGCAGGCAACGGATTGACCGTGACTATTGCTGTTGTAGTACATCCTGAAGATGTTATGGTGTAGGTGACAACACTTGTACCTACAGCATTGGTAGTTATCACACCTGTTGATGAAGTTATGTCTATTGCAGTTGCTCCCCGACTCCAGGTTCCGGGGCTGGTGGCATCGCTAAGTGTTATAGTACTACCCAGACATACAGCAGGTGATGCTGGTATTATAGGCGTTACCGGATTTACTGTAATAGTTTTCGTAGCAAAACAGCCCAATCCTGATGTATAGGTTATTGTGGCTGTTCCGGCACCTGTACCCGTAACTACAACAGTGGTGCCTATAGACGGAACAGGAATAGATATCTGAGTCGCCGATTCGCTCCAGGTTCCTCCACCAGTTGCATCGGTGAGTGTTATAGTACTTCCCTGGCAAACAGAAGAAGGCCCATTAATAGTACCCGGCAATGCATTTACCGTAATTACAGCCGTCGACGTACATCCATTAGGATTTGTATATGTAACAGTACATGTACCCGTTGACACACCCGTCACAACACCTCCGCCTGATACAGTAAAAAACGCAGTACATCCATTGCTCCAGGTACCCCCGGTTATTGCATTGCTCAATGTTGTTGTTTGCCCGATACACACGCCTGGTGATCCGGTAATAGGCGCAACCGCGTCTACGGTAAGCGTAGCTATGGCCGTACATCCCGTCAGCGATACTGTATAGGTAATGGTTGTTGTGCCTCCGGATATACCGCCTGCAGTTCCCGTAACACTACTTATCGTTCCTATTGTTGTAACCGAACTGGTCCATGTGCCAAACGGCGTAGCGTCTGATAATACTGTCGTCGATCCCTCACATACTCTCAGGTTCCCGGTTATCGCAGCAGGTAGCGGGTTTGTAACAAATAATATAGTTGCCTGGCAACCGGTACCGGGAATAGTATAGGTGACTACACTTGTGCCCGCAGTGGTACCTGTGACGACACCCGAACTGCCTATTAAGGCAATAGCCGTACTGGTAGTACTCCAGGTACCCCCCCCGGGGGCTGCAGCATCAGTAAGTGTGACCGTGGATCCAACGCACACGTTATCCGGTGTGATTTTCCCTACAACATTCACAGTAAATGTTTTTGTGGCCGTACAGTTAAGTGACGTAGTAAATATTACCGTTACTACCCCGGTCAATGGTGGTACATTTTGCGATATAACACCGGAAGTTGATCCGATTATCGCTATAGTGGTATTGCTGGTACTCCATGTTCCGCCGCCTATGGTTGCGTCACTCATAGTAGCTGTTGATCCTGCGCATATAGACGATGGGCCTATTATGGTATCCAACGGATTTACGGTAACTATTGCGGTTGCAGTACATCCGCTTACTGTGATCGTGTAAGTTATTGTTGCTGTACCACCAAGAGGATCTACTCCTGTAACAACGCCGGTACCACTATTTACGGTTGCAACGGTAGTAGGTGCAGAAGTCCATGTTCCGCCCAGCGAAGGGTCGCTAAGTGTTATCGTTGATCCGGCACATACGGTAAATGTAGGGCCAGATATTGGAGAAGGCATCGGATAAACGGTCACAGTCTTGGTTGCATAACAACCGGTTGAGAAGGTATCCATGATCGTGGTCACACCCGGTGTAAGAGCCGTGACCAGCCCCGACGAGTTGACCGACGCAACACCGCTGTTACTGCTTTTCCAGGTACCCCCTGTAGCCAGCTCCGTAAACGTAAATGTAGAACCTACGCACATTTTAGTAGGACCGCCTATCGGGCTGAGCGTGCGCACATATATATATTTCGCTATTTTACAACCGGCGAGTGATGTATAGATCACAGAATCAAGTCCACCGGTACCGCCACCGCCAAGTATCGTACCCGGCGGAGCTATGGCTGTAGATATAGTTCCGCTTTTTGTACTCCATGTACCTGTCGGCACCATTGCGTCAGTAAGTGTTATAGTAGATCCACCGCAAAGTGTATCTGTTCCTGTTACAAACGTTATTGGCGGCGGTGTAGGGTTCACTGTTACTAAGCCGGTTATGTAACATCCTGTTGGCAGGGTATAACTTATTATAGTTGTGCCCGGACCCACGCTCGTCAAGGTACCTAAATTCAGATCTATTGTCGCAACAGTAGTCGTTACACTAGTCCATGTGCCGCCTGTCATGCCATCGCTTAATCCACCGTTATACCCCATACATAGGTTCAATGTTCCTACTATCGTTGTTGGTAACGGATTTACTGTGAAAGATATTGTAGCCATACAGCCGGTAACCGGCATCGTATAAGAAATAGTACATGTTCCGCTGGCAATGCCTGTGACTACACCCGAACTGCTGCCTATGGTCATTAATCCGCTACATGCAGTAGACCAGACACCGCCCGGCAGTGCGTCGCTTAATGTCGTTACGAAGCCCAGGCAGACTTTCGGAGAACCAAGAATTGCCGTAGGTGTCGGGTTTACTGTAATAACAAGACCCGCTACGCAACCCGTGCTTAATGAATAATCGATCTGCACGGTTCCGCCGCCTATAGTAGCAGAAACTCCGGTCACATTACCAAAAGCGTCTACAGTTGCGATAGCATTATTATGACTGCTCCACGTACCACCAAGGTTAGGATTGGATAATGTTATAACAGAATTCTCGCACACTACTTTTGGTCCTGTTATAGCGCTCAATGGGTTAATAGTAACCGTTTGAGTTGCCTTGCAGCCAAATGGACCTGTATATGTGATCACACTTGTTCCCGGCGTAGGTGCGTTAATATCGGCCGAAGTAGGTGGTATGCCTGGAACTATTGACCAACCACCCGTAGCCGACCAGGTGCCGCCTGCAGGTGCATCGCTGGAATCAAATACTGTAAGTACATCACCTGTGCAACCTTTAAAAGTTCCATATATTGGATAATTAGGTCTTACGGATATTACCGTAGTAGTTATACAGCCTGTACCAGGTAATGTATAGGTAATTGTCGCTGTACCTTTTGAAAGAGGAACACCGGTAACAACACCGGTAAGAGATCCGATGGTAGCAACAAGGATATTGCTGCTGCTCCATGTTCCGCCGCCGGCATCACTTAACGTAATAGTAGACCCTGCGCAAACACCGGACGCCCCTAAGATCGGCCCAGGTAACGGATCGATTGTTATTACAGTAGTACCGGTCATCGTTCTGGTACAGTTAGTAGGCAATGTAATATCTGTAGC
Organism: Flavipsychrobacter sp.; assembly: GCA_025963465.1. Classification (GTDB taxonomy): domain Bacteria; phylum Bacteroidota; class Bacteroidia; order Chitinophagales; family Chitinophagaceae; genus Nemorincola. The sequence goes on along the minus strand of JAOQAP010000229.1, from coordinate 7,728 downwards.
TCTTACCGTGTATGAACCACCCGGCTGTAAGCCGAAATCAAGAATGCCTCCTGTTCCTGTTAATGTTGTTATATATGTTATGCCGTCATAAAGATCATACTGGAATCCTGTTTGGGAGCCGGATAACTGTACATCAATACCTGTGCCGCCGGCGCAATAATGTCCATTGGCTGACATATTAAACAAAGTAGGTAACGGATTTACGGTAACCACCGCAGTAGAAAGACAACCTGTGGATGTAATAGTAAAAGTAACGATCCCTGTTCCGGCGGTTATGCCTGTTACAACACCCGTCGTCGGATTGACAGAAAAATTTCCTGAACTTGTGCTCCATGTTCCGGGACCAAATGGGGTGAAGTTGGTCAATGTTGTAGTGCCTCCAGCTTCGCAGAGCGTTAAAGTACCTGTTACCGGGTCCGGTAACGGATTTACAGTAAATGAATGTGTTTTGATACAGCCTGTAGATGTGATAGTATAAGTTATGAGATCTGAACCAGATCCTGCAAACTTCCCTGTAACAACGCCGGTATTAATATCTATATCTGCAATTGTTGTTGATCCGCTCGTCCAGGTACCTAAAGGCGTTGCATCGCTCAGCGTTTGTGTTAAGCCCACACATACCTGGAAATTTCCGGTGATATTTGCTGGTAATGGGTTCACCAATGTCGGCGCAGTAATATAGCAACCTGTAGTTGGATTGGCGTAAGTTACCGTGCCTGTACCGGCGGTAGTGCCTGAAAGCACACCAAAAGGGTCAACAGAAGTAACGCCCGTTCCTGTCCATGTACCACCTGGCACTGCATCAGTTAGGTTTGATGTAAGGCCGGAGCATATAGTTGTGCTGCCGGTAATAGCAGGAGGCAATGGATTTACTGTAATAGTTTGTGTTGCCGAACATGGGCCTGCAGTATAGGTCATTACTACTGTTTGTAAAGTAGAAAGACCTGGAAAAGTACCGGATACCACACCTGTAGAAGAATTAATCGATGCTATAGAGCTATTACCGCTGCTCCATGAACCACCACCCACATTATCAGAAAGTGTTAGTGTTTCGTAAGGACATATAGTAGTTCTTGTTGCAGTGATCGTTTGTGGGATACAATGGTTAACAATACTAACAGTACCATCTGATGTGCCGCATCCGGGAGTAAAAGGAGCCGGAGCTATCGCGAATGTTGCATAGAATGATGAGCCGCCGCCGCCGCCGGTATACTTACCGCCGCCGCCGCCGTAATAGCCGCCGCCGCCGCCGCCACCGGGAGATGATGAGGCACCATCGCCACCAACACCTGAACCGCCTGCACCTGCTGCACCACCCCCACATGTTGTACAAAAACCTGCCGCACCGCCTGCTATCTGTGTACCGCCACCGCCGCCAGAGGCTGCGCCAAGTGCAGAACATGTTCCAAAACCAACAGTTGTACTGCCTGTTGTACCGGTCAGACCTCCACCGTTTCCGCCATCTTCATACCTGGCACCGCAAACACCGCTACCCGAACCGCCACCACCGGCACCTACAATTACACGATTGGCCAGCGAAGTTCCACCAAAACGAACGTCAGAGCCGCCGCCACCACCGCCCGCACCCACGGAACTTGTAAGAAATCCACCCCTGCCACCACCGTTAAATCCTCCCGGTGTGAATGATGATGAAGTAAGTCCTCCGTCTCCGCCTTTTCCTCCGACATATACGTAAGTGCTAAAACCCGGCGCTACTGAATAAGTTGCTGCAGCACAAACACCTGATCCCGGCACATTAAAATGGGTGCTCACATCTCCATTTTTACCTCCCACGGCTCCCTGTACATTAATTCGCACGGAATCCACACCGGCAGGTATAACATAGGTTTGCACATTACCTGAGTAATTAAACGTAACGGTACCCGTCCATGCGGGTTGTGCAAAAGCACTGTTGGCCGCTAAAATGACTACCGAAAGAAGGGTAAGGATCTTGTACATTTTTTTCATCTGTCAACTATTTAAAAAGGTCTTGAAAGCATTGTTATTACTGCAAAAAACAATAGCGCATGCTACCTATAGAGATAGCAACACACGAGCTTTTTGCAGCCCGGATTTAACATGTTTTTTAATTGCGATAAACAGCTTCCCTACAGCGGAATGCGGTAATCGCCAAAAAACAACGCTTAAAGATAGGATTATTTTTTATTAATTTTAACACAACTGATTGAAAATTATTTTGAACATATAGATTTATTTTTTGTTTGGGTGTCCCCCAAAAAACCACCTTTCTTCATTCAGCGTTTTCCGCTTACCTTCACATCTTTATTATTTAAAGCACAATAAAAATGAAATATTTCCCAATTCCTTCAAAATTATATGAGCAGAACAGGCAGCGTTTTATTAAAAAAATGAAACCTAATTCCCTGGCCATTTTCCCTGCAAGCCCTGTTTTTCCAAAAAGCGGTGACGGCGTCTACGGTTACAAACCCGATGCGGATATATTATGGTTATCGGGCATATCACAGGAAAAAACAATGGTAGTGCTCTACCCGGATAACCCGGATAAGAATATGCGCGAGGTACTCGTACTCCTTCGCCCTAATGAATTGCTGGAAAAATGGGTAGGACATAAATTCCGTAAGGATGAGGCTACAGCCATATCAGGTATTAAAAATGTGCAATGGCTGGATGGGGTTGATACCATGCTGCAGGTAATGATGAACAGTGCAGATACGGTGTACCTGAATACGAACGAACATAACCGCCTGGACACCGAATTGCCACGAACAGATCTTCTTTTTGTTCATGACTTCATGAAAAAGTACCCGGTTCATAATTATGACCGTGCAGCGCGTATCATGAAAGAATTGCGCAATATAAAAACCAAAGAAGAGATAGAAGTAACAAAAGAAGCCATATCTATTACCGCCAAAGCGCTGGACAGGGTGCTGAAATTCCTGAAACCGGGCGTGATGGAGCATGAAATAGAAGCGGAAATCACCCATGAATTCCTCAGGAACCGCGCAACCGGTCACGCTTATGGCTGCATTATTGCTTCCGGCGACCGTGCCCGTACACTCCATTACGAAGAAAACAACCAGGAATGTAAGGACGGCGAGCTGATACTGATGGACTTTGGCGCTGAATATGGTAATTATAATGCAGATCTTACCCGCACAGTACCTGTAAACGGCAGGTTTACCAAAAGGCAGAAAGAAGTATATAATGCCTGCCTGGCAGTACATAACCACGGAAAAAAGATATTAAAACCCGGCCTGCCTTTCCAGGATTATGTAAAGAGCATCAACCAGGAAATGGAAAAGCAGTTACTTAATATTGGTCTCATCACTAAGGCAGATATTAAGAACCAGGATCCCGAAAACCCGGCTTACCGCAAATATTTCTATCACGGCGTATCACACTATCTGGGTATAGTAGTTCATGACATCGGCTCATATACAGATGTGGTAAAAGAAGGTATGTTGTTTACCATAGAGCCGGGCATATATATAGAAGAGGAGCAAATGGGGATACGTATAGAAAATAACATCTGGATCACGAAAACAGGTAATGTAGACCTGTTCAAAGGAATACCGATAACCGTCGAAGAAATAGAAGCAGCCATGAAGAAATAAACTAATAAACGAAATGATAAAGAAAGGCCCTGCTCATTCCGGGCCTTTCTTTTTATATACCTGCTGATAACCCATAACTTCGCGTCAAATTAAGTATATGAAAAAAGTCGCGCTCCTTGCATTCGGTATGTCCCTTATCATTAGTTCGGCAAATGCCCAGTTCTACTTCAATACAGGATTAGGCTACGCTATACCCACCGCAGGGCAAACACTTGATGGCAATGGAACACCCTATAGCGGAACGTACAGCCGATCTACTTTCCGGGAAAATTATGCTATGAAAGCTGCTTCCTATTCTTCCGGACTTTCATGCACGGTTGGTTTTGGCTATATGTTCACCGACCATGTTGGAGTGCAGACGGATGCTTACCTGGGTATCTACAATACAAAAAATAGTTTCGTATATGAAAATGCTAACCTGGGTGGCGCAATGGGTAATGTTACTATTAATAGCCGGTCAAAGTCAACCATATTCCTTACACCAGCATTGGTGTTGCAGACAGGTGGCTCTTCCGCCTGGAACCTGTATACCCGCACAGGAGTGGTACTACCGCTGATAAGCACCGTTACCGTTGATGAGATTTACAACGTGCCAAGCCAGGGTTTAACAACCGATCTCACCTCGAAGATAAAGACCAGCTTTTCGCCGGGACTGTCAGCAAGTGCCGGGGTGCAATATAGACTGGGCGACCGTACCATGTTATGGGGTGAGCTTGGCTTTACGTCCATGTCGCTGTTTACAAAAGAATCCCAGTATACCCGTGTAACGCAAAATGGAGTCAGCTACCCTGTAGACTCTATAGGCGGGCCGAACTTAGTAAAATACAGCAAGACCGTTGTTGTAGATTCTAATGGAACGACCGCACCTGCCTGGTCGTTGCCATTCAGCAATTTTGGCATCAACGTAGGTATCAGGATAATGCTATCTGATAAAAAACGTAAAGGCAGTGAGGCAATGGAGGATAACAAGTCTAAGCCTTATAAGCGTAAAAGATAATTACCTGCTCCCTGCTGTTTCAGCTACCAGGTCATCATATTCCGGGTGGCTTTTCATGTATTTAGCTACGAACTGGCAATACACGATCACTTTCAGGTCGTGAGCGCGTACATAGTCAAGCACATACTTTACCAGGGCTGCACCTACTCCCTTACCCCGGGCCGACCCGGGCACCACGGTGTGCATCAGCACCATACGGCCCTTCAGCCAGCGATAATCCAGCCTAGCAAATTCGCCGTCGGGTAACATGGCCTCGAACCTGAATTCTTTTTTGTTGTTGATGATCTCCATTGCCCGCAAAAATACATATAAAATAGCCTCCGGATATCCGGAGGCTATTTACAAGCAGCAGGCGAACACACTCAATGCTCCTGCATATCTATATTTAATTTTTACCAGAGCTTTCCTTCTGGTGTTTCAGCACTTTTGCTTCTACAAAAAAGATGATCTCTTCTGCTATGTTCTTTGCCTGGTCGCCTACGCGCTCCAGCTTACGGATAATAGACAGCACATACAGTGCATCGCTCATCACGTTCATATCGTCTTTTATGCACTCACCTACTTTTTCTATTGCGCTGCGATTAATAGCATCGAGTACTTCATCGCGTTTAAAAATACTGCGCGCCAGTATCGTATCTTCCTTCTCAAACGCTATACGGGTATCGGCAAGTATGCTGATAGAATCATCAAACATTTTGATGAGCTGTGTTTTCTCAAATACAGAATGATCGAAATCTTCCAGCGGCTCTATGATATACTTAGCTATACCTTCAGCTATATCACCTATGCGTTCCAGGTTGTTATTGATCTTGAGCACAGCCAGCAGAAAGCGCAGGTCTATGGCAACCGGGCAGTATAGCGCGAATATATTTTCGCAATCGCGGTCCAGCTTCAGCTCAAAAGCGTTCACTCGCTTTTCTTTGAGCACTACCTCTCTTGCAAGGTCGCGGTCAAAATGCAGCATGGCGCTTCTCGTCTTTTGCAACTGAGATTCCACAAGTGTCCACATACTGATGACTTCGGTCTTTACCGCCTGTATCTCATTTTCTAACTGTGTCATTGCTCTAAATTATGAATGTCTGATAAATAATGGTAGTAACTTTCAGGAGGCTTAACTGAACCTGCCCGTAATATAGTTCTGTGTACGCAGGTCGCTTGGATTCGTAAACATTTGTTTGGTCTCACCATATTCCACCAGCTCGCCCATGTAGAAGAAGGCGGTCTTGTCGCTTACCCTTGCTGCCTGCTGCATATTATGCGTTACAATAATAAGCGTATAGTTCTTCTTCAATTCATGAAACAGCTCTTCCACCGTAGAGGTAGAAATAGGATCGAGTGCAGATGTAGGCTCGTCAAACAACAGCACCTCAGGCTCCATAGCCACAGCACGTGCTATGCACAGGCGTTGCTGCTGGCCACCGGAAAGGAAAGAGCCTTTTTTAGTAAGCGAATCCTTTACTTCTTTCCACAGCGCCACACGCGTCAGCGAGTGCTCTACTATCCGGTCCTTTTCTGCTTTTGGTAGTTTTATACCGTTCAGCTTATAGCCGGCTATCACATTATCATAGATACTGAGATTGGGAAACGGATTTGGCCGCTGGAACACCATACCTATCTTCAGGCGTACAAAGATGGGATGCATCTCCATTACGTCTTCATTGTTCAGCATTATCTGTCCTTTTGCTGTCGCATTAGGTATCAGCTCATGCATACGATTGATGCCACGCAAAAAAGTGGTCTTACCGCAACCCGATGGGCCCATTACCGCGATCACATTATTCCTGGGGATATCAATGTTCACATTTTTTACAACGTGGTTATCTCCGAAGTATGCATTGTAATTTACTGACTTTACAATTGTACTGTCCATTTTCTCGTTATGAGCTTAGTAAAAATATTTAAGAGTAGTACCCATATCAGCAATATGCATGATGCACCCCATGCCAGGTCGTGCCAGTCGTTATAAGGGCTGGTAGCATAGTTGAAGATAAGCAGAGGTAGTGTTTGCATGGGCTTGGTAATATTTGTACTCAGGTATGGGTTACCAAATGCAGTGAATAGCAATGGTGCCGTTTCACCGGTTATCCTGGCTACAGAAAGCATAACGCCGGAAATGATACCGCTGATACCGCACGGTAGAACCACTTTCAATATCACCCTGTGAAAAGGCATACCTAGTGCGAATGCCGCTTCTTTCAGCGAATCGGGTAACAACAAAAGTGTTTCTTCTGTAGAACGTACCACTATCGGCAGCATCATAATGGCGAGCGCTATACTACCTGATATTGCAGAGAAACCACCAAAAGGTTTTACGAACCAGAAGTATGCTACTATACCTATTACTATAGAAGGTATGCCCTGTAATATGTCAACACATAGCCGGCTCCAGTAGGCTAGCTTACTTGTTTTGTTCTCGCTCAGGTATATGCCACACAGTATACCGAATGGTATGGCCATAACAGATGCCATAGCTATAATGATGATGCTTCCCACCAGTGCGTTGGCTATTCCTCCGCCTGACTCACCTACCGGCTTGGGCAGATTGGTCAGAAAGTGCCAGTTGATCTTTGTGATGCCCGACTGTATGATATACACCAATATAAATATCAGTGGTATCACGCATGCCACAGACAACAGAACGACCAATGCCTGGAAGCCTATGCTTTTTCCTATCCTGTATTTTACATGTACGCTCATTATCCGTTCGTTGCTTTTTTGATCAGTCTTTTTCCTATCATGTTAATGACCACAGTAACCACGAAAAGCACCAACCCTAATTCTATCAATGCGGAAAGATATACGGGATGATCTGCTTCTGTAAACTCGTTGGCGATAACACTCGCCATTGTATTGCCCGGAGCAAAGATGCTTTTAGGTATCAGGCTCGTATTACCTATTACCATGGTCACGGCCATTGTTTCGCCCAGCGCGCGGCCCAGCGATAACATCACTCCTGCGAACAGACCAGATCTTGTATATGGCAGTATCACACTGCGTATCACTTCCCATCTCGTTGCGCCAAGGGAGTATGCCGCTTCCTTCAGGTTATATGGTACCATCTGTATCATAGACATTCCCAGATACGCAGCATATTGAATGATCCTAACCGCAAGTATCAGCGACGATGTAAAAATG
>JAOQAP010000125.1 GCA_025963465.1 Flavipsychrobacter sp. | reverse complement strand
TTGCTGCTACGAATACTTTAGAGATGATGTTTTTCATTTTGTTTGTTTTTAAGTTTGTTTGAGTTATTTGTTTGAGTTTGTTTGTTTCGTTGTTTGATAGGTATAATGCTATTTGTGTGCCATAATTCTAAATCATTGATAATCAATAACTTATTTTCTGGCACAGCACAAATAATTCCACCCACAGGATGCACTTTCCAAAATTTGGAATTACGTTGCTTTGTGGAAAGAGAAATTGAAGTTGTTTTTAGCTTTTACACTGAAGAAAGATCATTCCGGAATCGGGGGGAGAGATACTATATATAATCCTGCGCGAGCGTTGTTGGTCAGAAAATAAGACCAACAACGGCGGAACGAGTATGTGTTTAGACGTAATGCCTACCGGCATACAATCGGGTCCCTGAAAAGGAGACCCGATTGGGACATAAAATAAGACCAGCAACGGCAGAACGAGTATGTGTTTGACGTAATGCCTGCCGGCATGCAATCGGGTCCCTGCAAAGGAGACCCGATTGGGACACGATCATTTTTGCATATGGTACTTACCTGCAAAAGGGCAGTTATAGCCGTCATAGGCTTCGCAATCTTTTTCTGTAATGTTTGCGGTGTTTGTGCTGAATGAAAAGCTGACTTGTTTGCATCGTGCATCGCTAAAGACTGCCTTGCCGGGAGTTGTTATCTTCGCTATGTCGATAAGCAAAATAGCACAATCCGGTGAGCCAACAGATAGATCAAAATAGAGATAGCTGTTGTTAATGCTGGTTATCTGAAGTTCTTTTGTTAGGGCTTTGTCCTGATGTGTATAGTTTCCTGACACAGTACTGTTGCTACCTGCAATTGTTTCTGTGCCGGTATGTGTCAGTACAAAAGGGAAGGATATTTTATTGTTTTTGTCGACCCAGTTGCCTTTAAAAACATCTCCTGCAATTTTTCCTTCAAAGAACACATCGTCCTCATATAACTGACCTTCGATAAGTTTTATTTTATTTTCGCTTTTATCCGAATGGAGGGGGATAGGTACATTTTTGCTTGTGTAGGAATAGTAGCCATAAATGCCTTTAGCAGTTGTTCGCAGGTGCATTTCTATATCATACTTATTATTGATCTTGCCTGTATATACTTTTGTTTGGGCAAAACAATATTGTACGTACAAGATATGTACGATCAATAAAAGAAGAAAAAGATACCTCCTCAATAATTTCTGTTTTATACCCTTTCAATAATAACGGCATAACCCTGACCGAGGCCTACGCACATGGTAGCAAGAGCGTATTTTTTCTGTTGCTTATGAAGCTCCAGCGCAGCTGAGTATATGATACGCGCACCTGACATGCCCAACGGGTGGCCTATGGCTATTGCACCACCATTAGGATTTATACGCGGATCATTATCATCGAGGCCAAGCTGACGAATAACTGCAAGGCTCTGTGCTGCGAAAGCTTCATTAAGCTCTATTACATCTATATCGTTCAGTGTAAGGCCGGCTTTTGCGAGCGCTTTGTGCGTGGCACCAACAGGGCCTATGCCCATAATGCGGGGCTCTACGCCCACTACTGCCGAGCTTACTATGCGTGCCTTAGGTGTTACGTTGTAATTTTTTACAGCATCGCCTGAAAGGATGTATAATGCTGCAGCGCCATCATTGAGGCCAGAGGCATTGCCGGCTGTGACGGTGCCTGTTTTTGAGAAAGATGGTTTTAGTGTGCCCAGTTTTTCAACAGTTGTTGACCCTTTTATAAATTCATCGGTATCAAACATGACAGGATCGCCTTTTTTCTGTGGCAATGCTACCGGTGTTATTTCTTCTGCGAACCTGCCGGATTTCTGTGCGGCGGCGGCTTTCATTTGTGAGTTGTAAGCAAATGCGTCCTGGTCTGCACGGCTGATGTTGTACATCTCTGCAAGGTTCTCTGCTGTGATGCCCATAGGGTCTGTGCCGTATAACTCATGCATCTTTGGATTTACGAATCTCCATCCGAAGCTGGAATCGTACATCTGTGCATCCTGGCCAAAAGCTGAGGAAGTTTTAGAGATCACCCATGGGCCACGTGTCATATGTTCCATGCCACCTGCGATAAGCACATCTGCATCGCCTGCTTTGATAGCGCGGGAAGCATTGATAACAGCCGACATGCCTGATGCACAAAGACGGTTGACGGTCTCGCCCGGAACACTCCATGGAATACCTGCCAGCAGCAGCGACATGCGTGATACGTTGCGGTTGTCATCGCCGGCCTGGTTGCTGCAGCCAAATATTACATCATCAATTACATTGGCCGGTATAGAAGGGTTCCTTTCTACCAGTTTGCGCATGACCAGCGCTGCGAGATCGTCGCCGCGCATGGTAGATAATGAGCCTTTGAAGCTGCCAATAGGTGTCCGTATTCCGTCGGTAATAAATGCGTCTTTCATTGATGCAAAAGTAAGAAATGATAATTTAAAGCTATTGTAAACTGCACTAACCCTCCAGGTGTATTGAAAATACGATCATGCGGGTATGCAATGTGTTTATGGCATTGGTCAACTGCAGGCCATGGTCGGGGAACAGCTGGTTGTTAAAGCCCTGGCTCACCTTCAGCTCAGGAGAGAAGATAAAGCTGGGGTTGTAAAATTCGAAGCCAACGCCAAACTCACCGCCAAAGTCGGTAGGACTCACCTTAAGAAACTCATCGGCACGGTGAGAGCGGGCATTTGCAGAAAGGTCGTAGTCCAATTTGCCACCCACAATAGCGTAAAAGCGAAAATTCTTGATACGGTCGCTTTTGAATTTAAGTTGAACAGGCAGGTGCATATAGATAGACTCGATAGTGCGGTCTGCAAGACTATCTTTTGGCATACCATATTCGAACAGGAGGCGCTTATAGGCAAATGCCAGTGATGGTACAAAGCGCAGATCTATAAAGTTGGTCAGTTTCAGGTTGCCTATCAGGCCGAGGTTGAAGCCGGGCTGCCAGCGAGGCTGTATCTTTTTAAAGGTATCTGTATTGGCAAAAGACTCTGTATAACTGATATTGTAGGTAGAATAGTTGACCCCGAAAGTGATGCCGAAATAATAAGGCTTATCGTCGTGGTCGGCCATATTGAGCAGCGGACGTTGGGCAAAAGCGGGCAATGAAACCATTAACAATAAGATAATAAATAAGGAGATCTTTCCCGTTCGCATGTATACCTTCTGTTTCTGTAGTAACGTGAAAGGCAAAGATACAGTATGTTGGTTGTTGGCCGTCACGGATAATTTACATGAAAATAACAAATCTTTAAAAAATTTTGTGTTTGGAATGTAAGTTATCATTAAATTTGCAACAGAAAACAGGAACTCAAAATATTCAACAATATTTTCCTGACACCATGAGAACCAGAGCCCCGAACCTTCGGGGCTTTTTATTTGGGATAAGGTCGTAATATCATCAGAAAGCCTTATTTTTATTGAGCAAAACAATTGTAATATATAAGGTTGCTGAAAGAATATGGCCTGTAATAAGAAATTTATCGCGGCGAAAGTTATCTTTGAGCAAACATTTAATATTTTAGCCGTCTAAATTGCATTTATGAAACCGATACGCAGCATATTGCTTACCGCTATACTCACTATCCTTGCTTTTTCCTCAGTTACTTATATGGCTTGTCATAAAGATAAGTGTGTAGATATAGCCTGCAAGAATAATGGCGCCTGCGAAAACGGCCATTGCTCATGCCCAACAGGGTATGAAGGTGACAGATGTGAAGTGATGACCTCTGATAAATTTATCAAAACGTTTAATGGTCACGATCTGTGCAATATAAATGATACTAATGTTACTAATCAATATTCAGTATTATTTACTTCTATACCTGAAAAGCCATTGGAATTCAGAATGAGTAATTTTCTCAATAATATGGACGACAGTGCGGCTTGTACGATCAGGTCACTGGATTCATTTACGTTCATAGGCAGTAACAATGGTACTACCTTCAGCGGTTATGGTACGCTGAGAAGAGATACATTGAGGATGAGCTATAAAGTGCAGATAGATACTACTTCATTCAACTGCAAGTACATAGGCGGAAGTCTTTGGTAGTTGTTTGGTTTGTCGGAAAATATTAACGGCTGCTTCGTATGAGGCAGCCGTTGTTGTTTTATGTTGACTGAATGACCGTATGGCATCCAACGGCGGAATACCGCATCAGTGTTGTGTTTACTTTTCTTTTGCTTCGCTCCCGATAGCCATCGGGACAGGCGCCAGAAAAGTAACAAAAGAAAAGGCGATTTTTAGCCAATCGCTCCGCGGGCTAAAAAAAGGCTCTACGCGGTTGACGTGGGGGAGTGCTATTGTCAATTGCGCTGGCTTTTATGCCGCCCCGGGTAAGGTCATTATACTTTATCAAGGACATGACGGCATAAAAAAGGCGCTACGTGTCCATTGGGCAACTCTTTGCTATTGAGCTGATTTTAAATAATAAGCCCCGACTTTGTGTCGGGGCTTATAGTATTCGGGGTCATAATATTTTATGCAGGAGTTTCTTCTTCTTTCTCTTTTTCTATGCGGCCTCTTCTTAGCGGGTTGGCGGTAGCAGATGCGTATTCGTAACGCTGGTTGAGCAGGCTGATGCACTGGAACACTGCCTCGCGGAATGATTCGGGCTCTGCAATGTTCTTGCCGGCAATGTTGAACGCTGTACCATGATCAGGTGATGTGCGTATAACAGGAAGGCCAGCCGTATAATTCACCCCTTCGCCCTGTGCTATAGACTTGAAGCCTACAAGGCCCTGGTCGTGATACATGGCCAGTACGGCATCAAATTCTGTGTAGCTGGCATGTGCGAAGAATGAGTCGGCACTGTATGGGCCAAACACAAGATTGCCATTCTGTTTCAGCTGATCTATTACCGGGCGTATCACTGTTTGTTCTTCATTGCCTATCTGGCCCTCATCGCCGGCATGCGGGTTGAGGCCCAGTACTGCTATGCGTGGTTTGTCAATGCCAAAGTCTTTGATCAATGTTTCTTTAAGAACTGCAAGCTTAGACTGCAGCAGCTCTTTTGTAATAGCAGATGCCACCTTTGAGATAGGCATATGCTCTGTAGCCAATGCAACACGCAGGTTGTCTTTGTACAGCAGCATCACTACATCCTTTGCGCCAAATTTTTCTTTGAAGAAAGGTGTGTGCCCTGTGTAGGGAAAGTCGGGTGTATTGGTGTTGCCTTTATGTATAGGGGCAGTAACGATACCATCCAGCTGACCATCTTTGAGACACTGGGCTGCTACCATGAGGGAGCGCAGTGCATATTTGCCGCCGGATTCTGTAAGCACACCCGGCTGTAAAGGCACTTCATCTTCCCAGCAGTTGAAGATATTGACCTGCTTTGGATTGAGCTTGGTCATATCCTTGGTGCTGGAGAAATTGAATGCGTGCTCTGTGACAATGCGGCGGTAGTAGTTGACCACTTTATTTGACGCAAATATTACCGGTGTGCAGAGGTCTAGCATGCGGTTGTCTGAAAATGTTTTGATGATCACTTCCATGCCTATACCGTTGAGGTCGCCGATAGTGATGCCTATAACTGGTTTTTCGTTGTTCGTTTGCATATTTTTTATTTAAGCTTTACCGTAGTGCATTAAGAAGTCAAGCAGCATGCGCATGCCATAGGCCGTTCCGCCTACTGTGTTATAGCCTTTTTTGGCCATAGCGAATGAAACGCCTGCGATGTCGAAATGCATCCATGGGTAGTTAGTGAAATGTTCGAGGAATTTGCCGGCGGTAATAGCACCACCCGTGGCGCCGCCTACGTTCTTTATATCTGCAATGTCAGATTTTATCTGGTCGCCATATTCATCCCACAGGGGGTATTCTACCAGACGTTCATACTGGCGGTTGCCGCTATCGCGGAATGCCTGTTTGGTATCTTCTGCTGCAGTGCCCATGCATACGATGCCGTGTTCACCTACAGCCGCTGATGCAGCACCTGTAAGGGTTGCGAAATCTATTACGAGTTCAGGTTTATATTGTTTTGCCCAGTGCAGTGCATCGCCCAGGATCATGCGGCCTTCAGCATCGGTATTCAATACCTCTACTGTAGCGCCACTCATCATAGTAATGACATCGCCGGGTACGTATGCGTTCTCGCCGGGGCGATTATCGGTAGCAGGTACCAAGGCAATGACATGTACAGGGAGCTGCATTTTTGCAATAGCATACATAGCACCGCTTACCAAAGCTGCGCCACCCATATCGCTTTTCATGCGGTCCATAGAATTAGGTGTAGGTTTTAGTGACAGGCCGCCGGTATCATATACCACGCCCTTGCCCACCAGTACTATAGGTTTTTTGTTCAGCGCTTTTTTAGGCACATACTCCATGATAGTGAATGTAGGAGGGTCGATACTGCCCCTGTTTACAGACAGCAGTCCGCCCATTTTCTCCTTTTCTATGCGTGCTTTATTCAGTATAGTCACTTTGAACCCGCCGGCCTTGCCCATTGCAGCTATTTCTTTCGCCAGCTGTTCTGCTGTAAGGTAGCTTAACGGTTCATTGACCAGTGTGCGTGCCCTGTATATCGCATCCACAATAGTTTCCAGTTGCGCTACTTCTTTTACTGTAGCAGAGTCTTTGGTGAAGAATATGCGCGTAAGTGTATTGGTCAGCTTTTTGGCCTCTGTGCGGTATTTGAGAAACTGGTAGTTGGCCAATGCAACGCCCTCTGCTACCAGCAAAGCTGCATTTGCCTGAGCTGAGCAATTGGTGAGTGTTATCTCATCCAGTTTATGCTTATTGCATATAGCCTGTAGTTCTGCACCTGCTTTACGGCATGCCTCATTTGTTTGTGCTTCCGTTTTTTTGCTTTTCAGCAGGTATATGAAATTGAAATAACCATAGCGGTTGAGTGTGACCTGTGTCTGCTCTGCGTTGAATACTGCTTTAGCATAGCTTGTTTCTTCCGTGGTAATACCTGCAACCTGGTTTAGTTTGCCGAGGTCGTCAATAATATATAACTGGTGCTTTTTAGTAGCTTTTTGTTGTATTTTGAATTCCATGGGGACGAAGTTAGTATAATAGAACAAAGATACAAGACCTTCCGCTGAGCAGGCGGGACCTTATTCTAACGGATATTCTTTTAGTTTAATGCACTCCCGTTATCTATTCAGTATACCTGCTATAGCGGTCTTTCGAAAATGGCGTGGTTGTCGTCGGAGTGACGGATCAAAAAATTCTCGTTGTGGAATGAGGCAACCTCGAGTGTTACCAGGCCAAGCTGTACGGCAAATAGAGCCAGGCTGACGCGGCTGTTGATATGCAGTTTTCTGAAGATACTATCCCGGTAGCCTTCTACACTACGTGTAGTGACACGCATTTCTTCTGCTATCTGCGCATAGGTGAGGTCGGTGCAGCTTTTTTTCATTACCAACAGCTCGCGTTCGGTAAGGTTTTGCACGAATACTTCTTTGTTCTTTATGGCCAGCACGAGGTGTTGTGAAGCTACCTCAGAGTAGTACATGCTGCTGCGGGATACAGTGTGTATGGCGGTCTGCAGCTCAGCGATGCCTGCATTCTTAAGAATGTAGCCATTGGCCCCGTTCATGATCATGCGTATGATGAGCAGCTCTGCATCGAAAGCCGTAAGCACAAGCACTTTCATTGAAGGCCATCTTTTTTTTATCTCTATAAGTGTATCATAGCCATTAAGCACAGGCATGTTCACATCGAGGAGACAGACATCGGGCAAGTCTTTAGCTTTAGCTATTGCGTCTATAAGTTTGCGGCCGTTCTCTTCATCAATAATACATTCGATGGTGTCGCAGTTGAGCAGGGAGATGATCCCCTTTCTTACAGCCTCATGATCATCGGCGTAAGCGAATTTTATTTTAGTTTTCATGGCTGATGGTGCTAGAGAGTTATTGCATGGTTAGGTATTTATACCTAGCCGTACAACGAAAATACAAAGTGAAAATTACAATTTATATAGGTGAAACGAAAAAATAATAGTGATGAGCCGGTGCTGATTTGCGTGATTTGAATATTTCAACGGCCATTGTTTGAACTACAGGCTGCAAAAATGACTAATTTTATGACCTCTTAGCCTGCAAATGACCATTGCAGTGCTACATAATCAGCATATGGCGCACGACACAAGACGAACAGCAGACAACTTGCAGCTTAAAAAAAGCCTCGGACAGCATTTTTTGCATGATGAGAACATGTGCCGTAAGATAGTAGAACAACAGGTACATACGCCCGGCATGCGCCTGCTAGAGGTAGGGCCGGGTGGGGGAGCTATTACCAAGTACCTGCTGGAATGGAAAGACATAGACTACAAAGCCATAGAAATAGACGAGGAAAAGGTGAACTTCCTGCATAAGACCTACCCGGAATTGCAGGGTAAGATCATTATGAAAGATATACTGAAGGCTGATGCACCGTTTGAAGAGGTATTTTCTGTGATCGGCAATTTTCCGTACAATATATCTTCTCCAATACTGTTTAAGGTGCTGGAATGGGAACCACTGGTAGATGAAGTGATCGGCATGTTTCAGAAAGAAGTGGCGCTGCGGGTGGCTTCAGGGCCGGGTTCTAAAGTGTACGGGATACTCAGCGTGCTGATGCAGGCCTTTTTTAAAGTAGAGTACCTATTGGATGTGCATGAGAATTGCTTTACTCCACCGCCCAAAGTAAAGAGTGGTGTGCTGCGGTTCACTAACCTGCATAATCCCTGGGAGATCAATGATAAAAGGCGTTTTATCATACTGGTGAAAGCGGCCTTCGGGCAGCGACGGAAGACACTACGCAATGCGCTGAAAAGCACGCTGCCAGCGGCTGCAATGAGTGACCCGCTGATGGATAAACGTGCTGAACAACTGGCAGTTGCTGATTTTGTGGCATTATACAAGAATTACTGCAATGAAAAATAATGCGGGCCATGTATTGATAGCTGCACCAGTACACCCGGTGCTGACGGATGGGCTGACGGCAATGGGTTACACCTGTGTGCCTATGGAACACATAACCCAGGCAATGGCCTATGATGCGATAAAAGATTGCGTGGGTGTGATAACGAGTACAAGGCTACAACTTGACAAAGACCTGCTGGATGCGGCTCCCGGGCTGAAATGGATAGGACGTATGGGGTCTGGTATGGAGGTAGTGGATGTGGCTTATGCGGCACAATGCGGGATACAATGCTACAACAGCCCTGAAGGTAACTGTAACGCAGTAGGGGAGCATGCCCTGGGTATGCTGCTGAGCCTGGTACGCCGCATAGTGTGGAGCAATAATGAAATAGGAGCCGGGGTATGGAAGAGAGATGAGAACAGGGGCACGGAGCTGGAAAGCAAGACCATAGGCATTATTGGCTTTGGGCATACCGGCAGGGCGTTTGCAAAGAAATTGTCAGGGTTTGATGCACGAATACTGGTGTACGATAAGTATGAACAAAATGACGTCCCCTCCTATGTAACCCTGTGTGCGTCGCTGGAGCGTATCTATAATGAAGCAGATATTGTGAGCTTTCATGTGCCGTTACTGGCGGATACGGTGCATTATCTTGATGCTCCTTTCATTGACAGAATGAAGCACCCTTTTATTCTTATTAATACATCCCGTGGCCCGGTGGTGGATATACAGGCCGTTCAGGCAGGTCTGAATTCAGGTAAAATACGAGGTGTGTGCCTTGATGTGTTTGAGCAGGAGCCATTATCTGCCATGCTGCCAGCCACCCGGAGTGTACTTGACGCACTTACTAAGTTACCTAATGCGGTCGTAACCCCCCATATTGCGGGATACACGTATGAGGCATTATTTAAAATGAGCAAAGTCTTGCTGGAAAAAATCAAATCGGCGAGTGATATTTTGTAATATATTAACCTTGTCTTAAATTTTTTTTCGAAATCACCCAAGATTTCACCTTCAGTTCACGTCTTTATATGGGTAGGCGCATTTTTTACAGGGGAGCTGGTTTACATTTGTTTGAAAATTATATAACTATATCCTGAAAATAAAAGTGTTGAAGCATGGATTTTTAACAGAATTTTCTACCTTTACGCCTCATTTGCTAATAATTTATTAATACAAGATATGACACGTACTTTACGCATTCTGCTTTTATTCGTTTTTACAGGGTTGACCGGGTCCGCTTTTGCACAGGAAATATCAGGAAGAGTATTGGATGAAAAGAAGGAACCGATGCCGAGCGCCGTTATCCAGGTATACCAGGGAGGTATATTAAGAAGCGGAACTGTAACGGATTATGACGGTAATTACACCGTAAAACCGCTTGATCCGGGGTATTATGATGTACTGGTACTGTATACCGGATACGATTCTATCAAAGAAACAGGTGTTATTGTAACTCCGGGAGCAAGGACTACCCGTAATTACAGCCTGAGCAGGCATAATGACAGGGAGTTGAAGACGATTACGGTCATAGCCTACAAAAAACCACTTGTAGACCAGGATAAACCTAACTCACACGTTCTTACCAGCGAAGAGATAAAATCAATACCTACTACCGAGGTAAGTGACCTTGTGAGCCTTTCTTCAGGATCTTACCAGCAGAAAAGAGGTGGTGCTATAAATATAGGTGGTGCGCGTAGTGATGGTACCCTGTATATAATAGATGGTGTGCAGGTGCGTGGTACTACCGGTGTGAACATGTCACAAGGTTCTGTAGACCAGCTGGAAGTAATTACTTCAGGTATACCGGCGAATTATGGTGATGTATCAGGTGGTGTTGTAAATATCACATCGAGGGGTGTTTCTCAGAAACTGACAGGTTCTGTTCGTCTGCAGCATTCAATAGATGGTTACAAAAACAATCTTGCCTCTTTCTCTATAGCGGGTCCGATATATAAGAAAAGAATAAAAGGAGACAGCCTTCATAAAAAACCGGTTCTTGGTTTTGCATTGAGCGCTGACTTTTACAGTGACAAGGACAGGTACCCAACATACAACCAGCAGTATCGTGCAAAAGGCGACGTACTTGATGAGCTACAGAAAAATCCATTAAAGATCGTTACAGACAATACCGGTAGCAATGTTTACAACTATTCATCTGCATATGTAACTTATGCCGACCTGGAAAAAGTAAAAGTACCATCAAACAATACTATACTTGAAGGCCGTCTTAATGGTAAGCTTAACTTCCAGGTAAATGAGCACATAAATATAGTAGCAGGTGCCAACGTGTCTTACCAGAAACAAGACCAGTATAACCGTGCATTGATAGTGTTCTCTCCACAGGCAATACCTGTAAGGTATACAGGATCTGGAAGGGGCTTTATAAGGTTTACACAGAAATTCGGAAAATCCAACGATACATCGTCTAAGAAAAGCATTATCTCAAATGCTTATTATACGCTGCAGGCCGATTATCAGAAAGTATATATATCCCAGGAACATCCTGACTTCAAAAAGAATCTTTTTGAATATGGATATATAGGTAAGTTCACACAGAAAAAATCTTATACTTATTTCCCGCTTTCAAAAGACTCTGTAAGCCAGAGGACAGGTACTGTATTACAAGGTACAAATCTGTTTGGTGTTAACGATGGTGTTTATTTCGAGCGTTCTGAACTTAACCCGTACCTGGCAAACTACACTACCCAGTACTTTAATTCACTGAATGGTTTTCATCCTACAACAATCAACCAGATACAGTCTAAAAACGCTCTTGCGAATGGTGACCAGCCTCAGTTGACGTATGGTGAAGTATTCAGCCCTGGCCAGACAATCACTAGTTATTCCAGCTTTAACAGCAACCAGTATGCACTTACTGTTGACGCATCTTTTGACCTGCTTATCGGTAAGACCAAGCATGCTATCGGATTTGGTCTTTACTATCAGCAGCGTGTTGAAAGGAGTTACTTTGCTACCGGTAACTATGGTACTGTAGGTTCTAACACACTTTGGGCACAGATGAGGCAGCTGGTATCTTCTATAGATAATGGTAACCTGAAGCTGGATAAACAAAACCCAATATTTAAAGTTAATGGCCAGCAGTACACACTTGCACAAATAAATAATGGTGTAGTAATACCAGGTGCAAATGATACTATTATATACAACTACAAAAACTATGGTTCCGGAACAGGTAATGGCCTGGGTACACAGTTTGACCAAAACCTGAGGAAGAAACTGGGGCTGAAAGCTAACGAAGATATCAACGTTGATGAATTAGCTCCATCTACATTCTCACTGGATATGTTCACTGCCGATGAGTTACTCGCAAGCGGCCGTCCTTTTGTGAAATACGAAGGTTACAGCTACACAGGTGGTAGCCAAGGTACAGTTAATTTCAATGATTTCTGGACACAAAAAGATGCTAACGGAAATTACACTCGTCCTGTAGCTGCATTTGCTCCTAACTATATAGCTGGTTATTTGCTGGACAAGTTCAACTACAAAGACCTGCATTTTAACGTAGGTCTGCGTATAGACAGGTACTCATCTAATACTAAGGTGCTGATAGATCCATATTCCCTGTATCCTGAGAAAAATGTCAGCCAGGTTTCCGGTGCTAATAATGTAATAAATTTGGGTGAGCATCCAAAAAATATAGGCAGCAGCTATGTAGTATATGTAGACGATAACAGCTCAGCTAACCCTAATATTATCGGATACCGTAATGGCAACAGCTGGTATGATGCTAAAGGCCAGTTTATAGAAGATCCGTCTGTACTGAAAACTTACTCAGGTGGCCGTAATCCGGAACCATACCTGGTAAAAGACAAAAACAACAAGATACCTAATATCATAGATACAAATTTCAATCCTAATGCTTCATTTACCGATTATACACCACAGGTAAATATACAGCCAAGGCTTTCATTCAACTTCCCGATATCGGATGTAGCGGATTTCTACGCACACTACGATATCTATGCACAGAGGCCTACAAGTAACTCTTATGCAAGTCCTGTTGATTATTACTTCCTGCAGCAGAATGCTAACCTGATCATTGATAACTCAGCATTGAAGCCACAGAAAACTTTTGATTATGAAGTTGGTTTCCAGCAGAAATTGAATGATCATGCTGCATTGACGATCAACGCCTTCTACAAAGAAAGGAAGGACATGATCACCGTAGTACCTTACTTATACGCATGGCCTACTACTTATTATACTTATGGTAACCGTGACTTCTCTACAACAAAGGGTACTACGTTGACATATGATATGCGTGCTACGAACCACCTGAGATTGAATGTTGCCTATACATTACAGTTTGCAGAAGGTACCGGATCTACAGCTAACTCAACTAACGGTAATGCATCAAGCAATGGCCAGATATCAAATAATGGTCTGTTGCAGAGCTTTATACAGGCAGGTCTGCCTAACTTACGCTATGTATACGCACTTGATTATGACTCACGTCACGTTATAGCTGCTAACATAAACTATAGCTACGGAGATGGCGAAGGACCGGTTGTGAGTGGTAAGAATATCTTCCAGAGGTCAAGCATTACCCTGATACCAAGGGCAAGGAGTGGTGAGCCATATACAAGGTTCAAAGATGCACAGGGTAATACTGTTGTAGGTGGTGTGAATGGTTCACGTTTGCCATGGCACTATATGGTTGATCTGCGCGTAGACAAAGAATTCTCTCTTGCATTCGGCAAAAAGAACAAAGATGCGTTACCAGGTGTAAAGCCTAAGCGTCCACTGGGATTGAGGGCAATATTACAGGTGAATAACCTGCTGAATACACGTGACGTATTGGGTGTGTATAACTATACCGGCAAACCGGATGATAACGGATACCTGACATCGTCATTTGGTAAACAATTTGCTCCACAGCAGACAAATGAGCAATCTTACAAAGACATATACTCTATGTATAATAACGACCCCGGACATTACAATTATGCCCGTACAATGAGTATCGCTCTTGAATTTAATTTTTAATACATTTATCAATATAACTTTTATAGGTTATGAAGCTTAGAAATAATATACGATTTGCAAGTGCGGTTACGCTTTTGGGCATTTTTGGTCTTGCCGGAAATGTTGGTGCGCGCGAAAATGTGGTGTCATCTGCCCATAAAAGAAGCATGGCCAAGACGACCGCTACCGGTTGTACCCCTGCGACATCAGAAGTAGACCTTGATATCAACAACGTTCGTGCTAAACTGATGACCGGTGGTGACATGTGGTGGGACAGAGGTCAAGGAAAAGCAGCTTATGAAGTTCCTAAAGGAAGCGGTAAGAGCTCGCAGTTCGCTGCATCATGCTGGATAGGCGGTTTTGATAAGCAAGGCCAATTGAAAGTTGCAGCACAGACTTATCGCCAGGACGGTAATGATTACTGGCCGGGTGCGCTGGACAATGATGGTAAGATCACAAAAGACGATTGTGCTCTGTGGGACCATCAATGGAAAGTGGACAGATCTACTATTAATACGTTCATTTCATTATCCAAAACCGGTGGTAACACTACGGGTTCTGCATTTGATGTGATCAATAAATGGCCGGGTACAGGAAGTCCTAACGTAAAAGGTCAGGATGACAGGATCATATCGCTAAACGCAAATCATACATATGCACCATTTGTGGACCTGAATGGTAATGGTATCTATGAGCCAAGCAAAGGTGAATATCCGGCAATTACCGGTGACCAGTATATATGGTGGGTTTTCAATGATGCGGGTAACGTAAAACAGCAGTCTCTTACATCAGCAATGGGTGTAGAGGTACAGGCAAGTGCATTTGCATATGCTACGCAGGACTTCCTTAACAATGCAACTTTTTGTAACTACCGCGTTATCAATCGCGGTTCTCTGACCATAGATAGTACATATATAGCTGTATGGGATGATGCGGATCTTGGTTATGCATTTGATGACTACATAGGATGTGATACTTCAAGAGGCCTTGGTATATTGTATAATGGTACCAATGATGATGGTGGATCTGCAGGACACCCTGTAAACAGTTACGGAGTAAATCCGCCACAGGTAGGTCTTGACTTCTTCCAGGGTCCAAAGAGAATAGTAGGTGATACAGCGATACAGTTGGGTATGACCAATTTTACATACTACAATAATGACTTCAGTATTATCGGTAATCCGCGTAACGGTGTTCATATATATAACTATATGACAGGTTCTATTACTGATGGTGAGCGTTTTTCTGATGACTTTACAGGTCCGGGCAGCCAGTCTAAAGGCTACGGTGGCGGTCCTGTATCGAATTTTGTATTCTGGGGTGATCCTGGTAATAAAACGGACTGGTCTGAGTGTGCATGTAATAATAATGCAGGTGACAGGCGTTTTGTATTCTCTTCGGGTCCTTTCCAGTTGCTTTCAGGTGCTTTGAATGATATCACCTTTGGTTGTATCTGGGCTGCAGGCGTAGGCGGTTGTCCACAGACAAACTTTAAGACAATAAAAAATATGGATGATGGTGCACAGGCATTATTTGATTCTCACTTTAAAACAGTAGAAGGCCCTGAAGCACCAAGAATGGTAGTACGTGAGCTTGACAGGAAACTGGTATTCTACCTGGTGAATGATTATGGCAGCAATAACTTTGGTGAAAACTACGGTAACACAAGCGGAGCCTATAATGACTCTTTGCAGTATCACCAGATGGTTGTGAAATCAAAGGGTATCAGTAATGACTCACTTTATCACTTTGAAGGTTACCGTGTATTCCAGTTAGCAGATGCATCTGTATCTACAGCGGACATATTCGATCCTAATACAGGTGAAGTAAATACAACAAAAGCAGTTGAAGTATTCCAGACGGACGTGAAGAACGGTATAAAAGGAATTGTAAACTATACAAAAAATCCTTCTGTAAGTGATACATCAAGCCTTGCACAGATCAAGATCAGCAATACTAAAGACAGTGGTATCACCCACAGCTTTGTTCTGACACTTGATAAATTTGCTACCGGTCCGGACAAGCAATTCATTAACTATCACAGTTATTACTTTGTGGCAATTGCGTATGGTTATAACAACTTTGCGAAATTCGACCCTAATAATACAGTAGCTACACAGGATGTCGCTTACATTGGTAGTTCACATGGTGCCGGTGGTACTAACGTTGTGAAAGTAACTGCAATACCAAACTCTTCTAACGGTGACTTTGGTAATATCATCAATTCTGAGTTTGGAGAAGGTGTTGTTATTACAAGGATAGAAGGCCAGGGAAATGGTGGTAATGTAATACAGATGGATGAGGCTTCTGAAAATAAAGCGTTACTATATGGTATTGCTGATTCAGCTACTTATTTAAAGAGCCAGGGACCAATTAATATAAAAGTTATTGATCCTGTTAAAATACCAACACCAGATGTTGTATCTGACTGGGTATTCCAGATCAAAGGCGATAACACAACAGCTAATGGTATGAATCCATCATCTACATGGGCGCTGACAGGTTTCCTTAATGGTAAACCAGTAGAAACGATATATGGTGAACAGACTATTGGCTCTGTAAATGAGCAGATCATAGAAAAATATGGTTTCTCGATAAATGTTAGCCAGAAATTGTCTCCAGGTACAGACCAGGCAAATGGTAATGGTTATATTACATCTGATATCACATTTGGTGAAGAAGATAAGCCATGGTTGTTTGGTGTTCCAGACCAACCGGATAGTGTGTTCGCAAACTGGTTGAGGTCAGGTAATGTGAATATATATAATGCGACACCGGATTCTTTGAAAAATCCATGTAATTACAACGATTACAGCAGGACAGATACGAATAGTAATTACCAGAACATGCTTGCTAACTATACTCCTGCGAAGAGCACATGGGGCCCATACGTACTTGCAGCAGCCTTTGCTTCTCCAAATCACGTAACCGGTGCAAGTGGTACTCAGTGTGGTTTTGAAATAGCATATTCCAAGACAACACAGACTGCAGCATTCCTTCACCAGCTTCCTGACGTTAACCTGGTATTTACTTCAGATAAAACCAAATGGACAAAATGTGCTGTAGTTGAAGAACAGGAAGATCCAAGGTTGTCTCAGGGTGGTGCACCTAAATTTTCATTGAGGAATCATGCAGGATGGACAGGTAAAACGGTTGGAGGCCCAAATAATCCAGAATACTCAACTAAGCCTGAAGACATTGGTACTTCCTGGTTCCCTGGTTATGCGATCAATGAGGCAACAGG
Organism: Flavipsychrobacter sp.; assembly: GCA_025963465.1. Lineage (GTDB taxonomy): Bacteria > Bacteroidota > Bacteroidia > Chitinophagales > Chitinophagaceae > Nemorincola. The sequence continues at coordinate 41,874 of JAOQAP010000125.1, read as the reverse complement.
TGAGCGACTGAATATTGTTTTCGGTGAAGACTCGCATCTTGCCGGCGCTGATCATGGTAATGATATGATCTGGAACCCAAGTGCTAACTTTATCAGCTTCTTTGATGCCTCGATCATATTTGGCGGAAAGCATATAGTTTATGTTGCGAATACCAGGTATGATAGCTGTAAAGCTTTCATGGCACTGTTGAAATCAACAGCTGCATCAGGAAAAGTAGCTGACCAGGTAGCTGCATATGGTACTATGGCATGGACAGGTGTACCTTTGGTTAATTCACTTGTGCCATTGAAATCACTTGCTGATGGTATCATCCCTACTAAAACGACGTTGCGTTTCAAGGTAAACCGTCCATATGCGCCGTTCTCTGCTGTGGATACTACCAAGGCTGGTTTCCCTCCAACAGGTATTAGTGTTACCCCGGGTAAACAAACAAACCCTATATATACGTTTACAACAAAGGATCTGGCTCCAACGCTTAAGAGTGATACAACAGACAGGGACAGGTTGCTGAGCAGGATATTTGCGGTACCTAATCCATATTATGGTTATTCAGGTTATGAAAGGAACAGGCTTGATACCAAGGTAAGGATCATTAACCTGCCTGCGCAGACAACGATACACATCTATGCTCTTGATGGTTCATTGGTTCGTACGCTTACCAAGAACGATATCAATACTCCGTACATTGATTGGGATATACGTAACTCTGCAGGTTTACCAGTAGCAAGCGGTATGTACATGATGCATGTGAAGGCAGAAGGAATAGGTGAAACAGTAATTCGCTGGTTTGGTGCTGCACGCCCAATAGATATATCAACTTACTAATTAATTTTAACGGGCAGGTATAATGCCTGCCCGTATAATAAATGTTTATTTGTTTATGAAAAACTTTTCAACCAAAGCTGTAGTTGCAATTTGTGCTCTCGGCATGTCATTTAACAGTTTTGCAGGAAATAAAGACCGTGCAGGCCAGGCAGGAGCTCCTGAAATGCTGATCAATCCATGGGCGCGTTCAACAGGTCTTTTCGGACTGAATACAGCAGGTGTAGGCGGACTGGAGGCAATGAAGCTGAACATAGCCGGTCTTGCGCAGGATTCTGCCACTGACATAGGCGTATCACATGGCATCTACCTTTCAGGTACAAGCATCAGCATCAATAATATTGGTATAGCACAGAAAGTGGGTGAAACCGGCGTTATCGGTATTAACATCATGTCTATGAGCTTTGGTGACATACCTGTAACTGACTATTTCAACCCGGAAGGATATGGTACTTACCATCCACAGTTCCTGAATATTCAGCTTGGCTTTGCAAAACAGTTTTCCAGCCATATTAATGCAGGAGCCAGTGCTACTTATGTTTCTGAGCAGATCAATAACATCAGCGCTTTAGGTCTTGCTTTTGACGCGGGTATACAGTATGTGACCGGTAAAAGGGATAATTTCCATTTTGGTATAGTATTGCGTAACCTGGGTACAAATATGCGCTTTACCGGTACAGGTTTCTCTATAAACGGGGACCAGCCAGAAAGCTCACCTAACTATGCAGTAACGCAGACCTATCCTTCAGATAAGTTTGAAATGCCAACTTACCTGAACCTGGGTATGGCTTATGACATATTCCTTGATGAGAACAAACTGAGCGATAAAGACGCTACTCCAAAACACCGTCTTACAGCTATAGGTAATTTTACATCTAATTCATTCAATAATGACTTCCTGGGCCTTGGCGCTGAATATGGTTTCAAAAACCTGTTCATGCTGCGTGCAGCTTACCGTTATGAAAATGGAATAGGCAACGCTGCTAAAACCACTACGATGTATACAGGCCTGGCTTTCGGAGCTACTGTACAGTCAAGGATAAACGGTAAAGGCCCGATGTTCGCATTCGATTATTCTTATCGTCCTACTCAGCGCCCTGCAAACGGGGTTCACATGTTGTCTCTGCGACTGACACGCTGATCATAAATTTTTGTACTTTTGCATTGCAACGCTTCTGTTTTACAGGAGCGTTGTATTTTTTTTCAGTAGCAAACAAAAAATATTTAAAATGTCTGATTTAAACTACCTGACGAAAGAGACATTGGCACAAATGACCGAGGAGCTGAATAAGCTGAAGACCGTTGGTCGTGCGGAAATTGCAAGGCAAATAGCCGAGGCAAGGGAAAAGGGAGACCTTAAAGAAAATGCAGAATATGACGCTGCAAAAGAGGCCCAGGGCTTGCATGAAGCCAGAATATCGCAACTGCAGACGGCATTAATGTCGTCGAGAGTGATAGATGCAAAGAATATAGACTTAAGTAAAGTATCGATACTCAGTAGGGTAACTGTAACGCACCTGGGCAATAAAAAGACATTTGTATACCAGATAGTATCTGAGCAGGAAGCTGACCCTAAACAAGGTAAAATAAACGTAACCTCGCCGATAGGAAAAGCACTGATAGGCAAAGAGATAGGTGATATAGTAGATGTAGTGGCGCCAAGCACGACGTTTAAGATGAAAATAGAAAATATATCTATTTAGTATGGCGAGCATATTTTCCAGGATAATAGCAGGCGAAATACCCAGTTATAAAATAGCTGAGAACGAGCATTTTTTTGCTTTCCTGGACATAGCTCCTATGCGGGAAGGCCATGTATTGGTAGTACCCAAAACGGAAACAGACAAGATATTTGATGTTGACGATAGCCTGCTTGCCGAATGGCTGGTGTTTGCAAAACCAATAGCGAAAGCTATAGAACAAGCATTTGATTGTGACCGCTGCGGGATAACGGTAATAGGACTGGAAGTGCCGCATGCACATATGCACCTGGTGCCCATCAATTCGGCAGATGATCTGAATTTTACCAGACCTAAATTAAAACTGAGCGAAGCACAGTTCAGAGATATTCAAGAGAAGATAGTTGGTAAGTTAAAAGGTTAAAAGTTAATAGGTCAAAACGCCAAACGGTTAAAGGGGTATATTATCTCTTTAACCGTTTTACTTTTAACTGGTTATCCAATTGACTTTCTTGTTACGCTCCATGCCTGTGGTTTTTCTGCGAACAGTGCCTTTGTAAGCCCCCAGGTATCTCTGAAAAATTCTGAGAAGCGGTAATGATCAAGATGTGCTTCTGACTCCCAATGGCTATAAGTGAAAAATTTATTCTGATCTTTAGTGTCTTGCCAAAGCTCCAGGTGTGTGCAGCCGGGGAAGCTTCTGATGGTTTCTTTACGCTCTTCAAACAGCGCTGTAAAATCGTTTATCCTGTCTGACTGAAAAGTCATTTGTACTACCCGTACTATCATTGGATATATATTTTTATGTCGTTGAATTTACTGCCGAGCCGCAGGCCAAAAAGGCTGGCGGCCTTGCCCCTGTTGATACATAACTCCAGGTAGCCGTTGCTGTTGAAACGGCACAATTTGTAGCCGGGCCTTACATCATTATAATTAGCGCTTATTTCATCGATCTCTTCGACGCCTACGAATTGCATACGGAAACTCTGACCGGGAGCCAGTTGTTGCTGCCTGAAGTTGATAACCACGTTCTCAAACTGGTCTATATGTATGACATCGCATTTAATGCTGCCGTCCCCCGAAGTTGCAGTCATGTCCGGCCGCAAAGCTTTTAAAGTATATGGCTGCAGGCCAAGCAGTTCCGGCTTTTGAGTGCCCAGCAGCGCAATGATATTTCCTGCTGTATGCAACCAGTCGTGGAAGGTGTTGGTAGTTGCAAGTTCGCTGCACAACCATGAGTTTTGGGGTATAGTACCGAGCGCGGTGGTAAGCAGGCCGTTATCTGCACTGATAAAGTAGTGCCCGTTGTATTCGCTTAAAATAACTGTAGATACAGGGTTTGAAAAAATGTCGAATAATAAAACATGACATGTTGCAGCCGGAAAATTATGATATGTGGCTGCCAGCAGGTAAGCTGCCTGTTGCGTATTGAATGGCTGTACTTCGTGGCTGATATCGATAATGGGAACGGTATGGATATGTTGCATCAGTATGCCCTTTGCGATAGCAACCGAGGCATCCTGCAGGCCAAAATCTGAAAGCAAAGTGATCATGCTTAATTCAAAAATTATAGTTTTTATGACCTGAACCGGCCAGCTATTGTTCCGGTGTCAAAAGTACGCTGAAATAAGGCATTGTAAAATGCTGCAAGGGCCTATCTTTAATATTTATGAGCAAATATTTTTTCATTTTCCACGTTATCAATACTGTTACCTATTTTTACAATCAAAAATCAATACCCGAATGCGCTTTAAAGCATCATGGATAGTTATACTGGTTACTGTGGCGGTAATAATGCTGATGGATGCCGCTTGTAAAAAGCCTAAACCACTGAGTGACGGAGGTGTATTGACATTTTCTACAGATACGCTGACCTTTGATACGGTATTTACCACGCAAGGCAGCTATACCAGCGGTGTAATGATCTACAACCCGCAGGGACAGGAAGTGATAGTAAGCTCTGTGAGACTGCAGGATGGCGCAAGCTCTTATTTTCACCTGAATGTAGATGGCTTCCAGGGGAATACGATCAGCAACCTGAAAATAGCAGCACATGACAGTATCTATGTATTTGCTACAGTGAAAATAGACCCGACCGATACGCTTACGCCATTCATTATAGTAGACCACCTGATAGCTACCATGAATGGTAAGGACTTTTCTATTCCATTTACAGCATATGGACAGAATGCACATTTTATAGTGAATGACAGCCTGATAGCAGACCAGACAGACTGGAAGACAGATAAGCCATACGTAGTAAAAGGAGCATGTGTGATAGGACCCGGTAAAGTGCTGAGAATACCTGCCAAATGCAGGGTGTATATGCACCAGGATGCAAGATTTATTGTTTATGGTGGATTAGGAATAAACCTGGATGGCAGTGGTACTGATAGTGTAGTACTACAGGGTGACAGACTGGACAGAGGCTATTTTCTGCACGAGGAATATCCCGGAGAGTGGGGAGGAATATGGTTCAAGCCCGGAAGCTTAGGTGTGATCAAGAATACTATAATTAAGAACTGTGGCAATTCAACTTTGTATAATGGCCTGGGCACACTTGCCGCAGCTATAGAAGTTGATAGCCTCGCAAAACTTTATATTGACAATAGCGTAATCAAGAATTCAATAGGCTATGGAATATTAGGAGTACGGGGTAATATAACAGCTACGAATTGTTTGATACATACTTGTGGTGCGCAAGCCTTTGGGGTAATAATAGGAGGGGCTGATACCATGACCAATTGTACCTTCGCTAACTATGGTACGGCACAGGTAAAGCATATCACTAATCCGACGGTGGCGATATTGAGTTATTTCGCACCGGGTGGTGGTGAACCGGCGATTCCCGGAACACTTAATACGATATTGACCAACTGTATCATCTACGGATCGCTGGATAGTGAGTTTTATTGCGACAATAGTGGTGGTGGTACATCTAACCTAACTATGGACCATTGCCTGTTTGGTACAGGTTGGCAAATACCATCATTTCTGAAAACCAATGCCTGCAAGATAGGGCAGGCTGCAACAGGGTTTATTGACCCGAAGTTTACAAACCCAAATGCCAGAAATTTCATGCTCAGCAGTTCTTCTCCGGCAGTAGATGCGGGAGTGCCACTGTCGTGGCTAAGTATAGACCTTGCGGGGAAACCGAGAGCTACAAGCGGAACAACGGGCAATGATATGGGCTGCTACCAGCATCAGTAGGTAATGGCACATGTTTTGTCATCACTTCTGAACAATCAGTTTTTATGGTAAAAAAGATCATTATACTAGGAGGGGGCTTTGCAGGTTTACAACTTGCCCGTCATATCACTGATGACTACGAAGTAGTATTGATAGATCAGTATAATTTTCACCAATTCCAACCATTACTTTACCAGGTGGCGACGGCAAGGCTGGAGCCGAGCGCTATATCTTTCCCGCTCAGAAAAGTTTTCCAGGGCAATAAATGTGTGCATGTGCGCATAGCTAAAGTGACTGAAGTGAATACTGCGCTAAAAGTGGTAAAGACCGATGAAGGTGATTTTAACTACGACTACCTGGTAATAGCTACAGGGTGTACTTCCAACTTTTTCGGGAACAAGCAATTTGAACAATATGCTTTCCCGATGAAATCTACAAATGAAGCTATAGCGCTAAGAAACAGGATACTGCTGAATTTTGAGGATGCACTGAGTGCGCCACCTGATGAGCTGGAGGGTATAATGAACATAGTGATAGCAGGTGGCGGGCCGACAGGCGTGGAACTGGCGGGTTCGCTGGCGGAAATGAAGAAGAATGTGCTGCCGAAAGATTATCCTGATATGGATTTTTCGAGGCTGAACATATACCTTGTTGAAGGGCAGCCGCATACGTTGCAGAATATGAGCGAACCATCTCAGAAGAGATCGCAGGAATACCTTGAAGCGCTGGGGGTGAAGGTATGGCTGAATACGCTGGTGCAGGACTATGACGGCAAAACAATAACACTGAAGGACGGACGTGCAATAAAGACCCGCAACATGATATGGACCGCCGGTGTGATGGGCAATGTGCCACCGGGCATACTTGCCGAACATATAGTGCGGGGCAACAGGATAAAAGTGGACCACTACAACAGGATGGAGGGCAATAGTGATGTATTTGTGATAGGCGACGTATCATATATGGAAACACCTGATTTTCCTAAAGGTCACCCACAGCTGGCAAATGTAGCCACTAACCAGGCAAAACACCTGGCAGCTAATTTCAGGCGGCTGCTAAAGAATGAGCAGCTAAAAGAGTTTAAATACAAGAATCCCGGTACTATGGCTACGATAGGTAAACATAAGGCAGTGGTAGACCTCCCATTTATTAGTTTCCAGGGTAGGCTGGCATGGTTCACCTGGATGTTCCTGCACCTGATGCTGATACTAAGCGTGAAAAATAAGCTGATGATATTCATTAACTGGGCCATCAGCTATTTTACCAATGATACAACCTTGAGGCTCATACTGCTGCCAACAAAGAAACAGGTGGAAATGAGTGGTCATGAAGTAAGTTGATAAGTTGATAGGTTGATAAGTTAGAAGGTTGATGTATTAACCGCCTGTGACGGCCGAACAGGTTAATTGGTTTGTCTGCTATTGTGTTTTGGATAAATTAACAAGATGTAAGAATTCCTTTCCTTATTTTCATAAATTGTACCCTAAAGGGAATTGAGGATAGCAAATGAATTGGAAACAGATAAAATGGAGGATGCGCTATGGATGGCAGTATTTTCCGTTTACCCTTAATACAGTATTGTGCGTGCTTGCCGGATGGGGAGTATATAAGCTACTGTATAAGCCTACACTCAAAGGCGATGACCCTTCGCCATTTATGCCTTTCATAGTACTTATGGGTAAGCTTGCTTTTGGCTTTGCCGGTGCACTTATCCTATTATCTATACTCAGCACATTTGCCAGCTACTTTTATTACCTGTGGCTGCGCAGCCATAAGGGATATAAACTTCAGGTGGAGTTTACCACTGAAACAAATAAGGGCAAGAAGAACAAACTGTTCCTTAATGCAAGGCTGGAAGGGGTAATAAGACCGATACTCGGTTTTATAAAAGGCCGCCTTTATTATGACGACAATGTAATGACCGATCGTTTCAGTATGCTTTCCAATAAAAGAAAAGAGCAGAGCCTGTGGCGTGTGGCCATAACGGGTAAAAGCAGGCTGAACCTGCCGGATATAAAAGAATATGAGCTGAAAGGTGGTTTTATTTATTTCCAGGACATGTTGCATATTTTCTCACTGGCAGTATCTCAGTCTGTGAGTGGACATTTTTACCAGCCACCTGTGCTGGAAGATAGTACAGATGCTGATGTGTTCCCGAAGAAGACGGAATCTATGGATGTGCGTATAGAGCAGCTGCGCAGGGTAGAAGGGGAGTACCTGAACTATAAAGACTTTGAAGCTGGTGATGATGTGCGCAGGATAGTATGGAAGGTGTATGCCAAGAACAGGGAGCTTGTAGTACGCACACCGGAAATGTTTGAGCCCTATGCCTCGCACCTGTATTTTTATGCTTCCTTTCACGCTGCTGTAAAAGCGCAGTGGATGAGCGAAGGCTACCTGAAGGAAATGCTGAACTACTTCAAGAACAATGTATGGACCATATACGATACGCTGTCGCACAAGGAATGGGATATGCGCTATGTGCCGGATCAATCGTTCAATATACCGGAACAACTGACCGATGAGGAGCGCGCTGCAAGGATCATCAGTAACAGTGTATGGCATAATGATGCATCGCTGCAGCAATATTTTAATCCTCGTACAGGAGCGGTATTGTGCATATCGTCGCTAACGGACCCGCAGGAGCTTACAAATATGCTGGACAGATGCGATGCATCTACAGTCGTGTATTTTATAAAACTGTCAAATGCGCTGAAGCATTTTGCTCCGCTGAATCTTTTGGGACGACTCATTTTTCTGCCGCCAGACGACAGGCTATCGAAGCTGCGTACCAGCTGGACATTCTCACCTATACGCTTCCAGGTGCAAAAGAAAGAAAAGGAAATAGAAGAGATACTGAAGAGAAGCAATGTGGTAATGGGTATACTGTAACTGCAGACTCAACCAGTAATTTCACTTTTTGTAATAGTAAATGTTATCGCCGCCTTTTATAGCAGGCCTGTTGGAAGAGAAATAGCCGTTGCCGCCATTGGCAGGTAGTGTGAGCGACATGTCATCATAAGAGGAATTAACAGGCGCGCTCATATGCTGTGGTGCCGAAAAAGCATGGAGCTTGTCATCCCACTTAGTAGTGAAGATGTCCAATCCACCAAGGCCCGCCTGTCCATCTGATGAGAAGCATAGGGTGCTGTTATCTGCCCAGTAGGGAAATAATTCTTCGCCTTCGGTATTGATGAGCTTACCAGCGTTTATCGGTTTTGCCCATTCTTTATTCCTTTTCCTGAGACAATAATAAATGTCTGCTCCGCCGGCTCCTTTGGGCATATTGGAAGCAAAAACAAAGATCTCACCGTTCGGGCTTACAGCAGGATGGAACACTGAATAACTCTTACTGTTGAAAGGGAACGGATCTACGATACTAAAAGTTTTCTCTGCTGTATCGTAATCTGTTGCTATCATTATCTCCAGAAGTACTGTGCTGTCTTTATTTGCAATAGCATGTTTGCCAAACAAAAAGTTTTCTGACCTGTTGCGGGTAAAGAACATTTGTTTGCCATCGACACTGAAAGTGCAGGGCCCGTCGTGGTATCTTGAACTTGTATTTTTGCCCCTCGTAAGCGGTTTTACATTGTTGCCGAATTTGCCAGTGGAATCCGGCGCTACGCTGTAGATATTGAAGTATGAATTGCCGCTCCATTTGTCTTTTTTCTTTTTAATGCCGATGGCTGTGTCGGCCGCGAACACCAACCTGTTTTGCCACAGGGTGGGGGCGAATTCAGAGCCGTCTGTATTAAGCCCAAGTAATTCTATTGTGCCGGTGGGTGTGTTATTCTGTTGTGCGATGGCATTGGTGCTTCCGGCAATTAGGTTCTCGGCCCGCTTGTCTTTGGGGTTTGTCTTTGCGTATTCTTTCAGCCATTTTATGGCATCTTCATACCTGGTAAGCTGCATGAGCACCTGGCCGTAATGTAACATAGTGGATGGCGCGCAGTTTTTTTGTTCCACAGCTTTGCCATACCATGTTGCAGCTTTGGGAAGGTCGTTTGTGAAACGATAACAGTCTGCCAGCTCAGAAAATACTACCGGTCCACTTGTATCAGCTGCTATTTTCTCGAAGAATGGAATAGCTTCATGAAAGGCAAGATGTGCGTAGTAGTAATTGGCTTTTATAAGGTCTTTATTCTCCCTGGCTATCAGCGAGGTTGAAAGAAAGACCAGGATAAGTGTACCTATAGCTTTCATCATCCTGTCTTAAAATGTTTTTATGAAACGAGGTGTTATGAATTTTGAATTGTCTTTCACCAGGTCGAACCCGATAACCAGCTCATGAGTGCCATTGTTATAGCCGTTGAGGCCGGACAACATGTAGTCGAATGAGTAACCTATGTTTACATTCTTTGTGGCCTGTACATGGAGTATGGCCTCAAATGACTTGTCTGTGCGGTAAGTAGCACCAAATAAAATCCTGTTGTAAGCTATAGCTGACAGGTTGATGTCGCAGTTGAAAGGTAGCTTGTATGAACCGTTGCCGGCGTACCTCATCATTACCTGTGGCTGCAGCTTTATAGTTTCGCTGGCAGTGTAGGTATAGCCGCCTGCCAGGTAATATGTTCTTACTTCCATAGCCTTTTTGCCATTGATCACTTTTTCATTTTTGTCGTAATAGTTCTGAAGCAAGGAAGGCACGGATAACCCGGTGTAAAAATTGCTGCCCGACCACCAGACGCCTGTACCGAAATTCGGGAGGAATGCACTTTTTACATTTACCACAAGATTCGGATCGTTGAGCTGGTGCGGGCTTAGCTTGTCGTACCGGGCGCTGTATAAGTTGGCCCCGCCTTGCAAACCAAATGAAAGGGTGGATTTGCGTAACCGGATGCGATATGCATAATAGGACATAACGCTTGTATTGCTTTCCACGCCAATCTTCTCGTTGCTGATACTAACCCCTAATGCTACTTTTCTGAACGGCTTCATATAATTGCCTGCTGCGCCGTCAACAGTAAGGTTGATCGTTTTGGGCGCTCCGCTTATGCCATCCCACTGGTCGCGATAAGTGGCATTGAAAGAGGTTATGTCCCTGCTTCCGGCATATGCGGGGTTGTACAGCAACTTGTTGTACATGAACATGGTATAGTGCATGTAGCTCTGTGCCATACCGCGTGTGTGCAGCAGCATAATGAAGTATAAGAGATAGTATTTTTTCATCGGTGCGTAGCGCTTTAATACTAATGTTTTATCATGATCGTTCCCTTAAATACCTTGTTCTCGTCGCTCGTATTTGCTCCGTCCAGCTTTAAAAGATAGATATAAGTGCCATCGGGAAGTGGCCCGCCATTATTCCCTGCGCCTTTGAAATCACTATGGTAATTGCTTTTTGAATAAAGAAGGTCGCCCCACTTGCCAAATACCTGTACAAGGTTGTTGGGATAGTTTTGCAGGCCATCTATTAACCATGCATCATTGATGCCATCTCCGTTAGGGGTGATGACATCTGCTATGACCACCTGGTCGCATGAGTCGGAAACAGTAGCGGAAGCGGATATGGTACACTTGTTTATGTCTGTAACCGTTACGGTATAGGTATCTGCCGGTATTGCTGTTAATTCGTTTGAGGTGTTGTTAGCAGACCAATGATAGCTGTAAGGTGTTGAACCGCCGGTGACAGATAGCTTTATACTACCGGTGCTTGTTTTACAAAGATCGTTGGTAATATCGGCAACAACAGACAAAGGATTGGGTTGGGTGATGACAAATGTAACAGAGTCATTGCATTGGGAAGATGTTTCTTTTACATGTAGGGTGTATGTGCCGGTTGGGATATTGATCAGCATGGGGGTAGTAAGCCCGTTAGACCATGTGTATTGGTAATTGCCGATACCTCCGGTTACTCCGGCAGTAATATTTCCATCGCTGTTGTTATAGCATTGTACCATAGTGACATCGCCTGTGATCTTATAGGGTGGTGCTGCAAGAACTGTTACAGTAAAGATCGCTGTACCTTTGCACCCTATGGTGGTTGTTATGGCATAGGTGATGATGGTCGTGCCTTTCTGAAGTGCAGATACTGTGCCGGATGCGCTGCCTATGACCACAACAGTATTGTTGCTGCTGCTCCATATGCCGTTGGTTATAGTGTCTGACAAATTAAACACTGCATTTTTGCATACGAGGTCAGGACCGAAGATAAATCCTGCATCGGGTGGAGCGCCCACGGTAAGAAGCGTAACAGCAACTGCAGGGCCGCAGGCGTTTGTTACCGTGTAGCTGATAGTACTGGTGCCGAGTGCTATACCTGTAGCCAGTCCCCCGGAGATTGTTACCGAAGTGGTGTTGCTGCTGCTCCATACACCACCGGGCACATTGCTTGTAAGTATAGTCGAAGTACCAGGGCAGATACTGGTAGCTCCTGCAATGACACCGGCATCCGGCAATGGTAAAATAGTGATGGTATCGGTGGCCTGACAACCATTTGAAAGTGTATAGGTGATAATGACCGTGCCCGCTGCTAATGCGGTAATATCGCCGGTGTTGACATTTATTTTAGCGGACAGTGTGTCGCTGCTTTCCCAGGTACCTCCGCCGATCGTATTGGTCAATTTATCGCTGAGGCCGGAGCAAATGAATGATGGGCCAGCTATGTTTTCGGGTGGAATATTGACTGTAAAGACTGCCAACGAAGGACAGCCCGATAATGAATAAGATATGGTAGTGGTGCCGGGCGTTACACCTGAAACTATACCAGTGCTGCCTATTCGTGCAATGTTGGTATTGCTGCTGCTCCATACGCCGCCGGGGAATGAATTACTTAAAGTAGCGGTAATATTCCCGCAAATGGATAACGCTCCTGAGATTGTGCCGGGTGAAGGGTCTGTTGTTACTGTTTTAGTTACGGCTGCAGTGTTGCATGCATTACTTACGGTGTAGCTAATGGTACTTGTGCCTGTACTCATGCCTGTAACTATCCCACCCACCACTGTGGCAACATTTGTATTGCTGCTGCTCCATACTCCGCCTGCTGTTGCATCGGAGAATTTTATAGAAGTGCTGATACACATGTGCGACAATGCTCCTGTCATAGTGCCGGCATTTGGTAATGGGGCTACAGCTGCGGTTTTTGTAGTGGTGCTGCTGCATCCGCTGCTTGTTACTGTATAGCTTATTGTGCTTGTTCCAGTAGCTACGGCAGATAAAGATCCGGAAGAGTTAATAGTGGCTACACCGGTATTGCTGCTGACCCAGCTACCACCTGTGACCGCATTTGACAGAGATACGTTGTCGCCGATGCATAGGGATGTTTTTCCGGTTATTGTGCCGGGGGAAGGTAGCGGCCGAACTGTGACCGTAGTAGTAGTTACACCACATCTTGCCGTGTATGTTATGACCGCAGTGCCACCAGTAATACCTGTTACGAGGCCGGATGATACAGTTGCGACAGGGGTATTGTTGCTTGACCATATGCCGGAAGTAGTACCTGAACCGGAAAACATTAACCTGACGGTATCTCCCTGGCATACTGTAGCTGTACTCGTATTATATACCCCTTCAGACCAATAAGTACTTGGCAGGCTTGTTCTATGAGAATTAGGGGTCAGGTCAATGATCTTACTTATATATGCACAGGCAGTGCCTGAGGAATTTGGATAATTAATGCGGTCTATGAAATTAGGCACCTGCCCTGATGGATCAGTGGTACCCAGGTACATCATGCCGTTTGGTCCCAGTTTTATATCTCCGGTGCCACCACTGTTATATATCGTTTTTTGTGAAGCTATAATGGCTGAAGAAGTACTTAATGAAACATCGAACTGAAGTATACCGAAAGAATGGGATTTGAGGTATAGTTTTGTATTATCCGGAGAGAATTCGGCGCCATAAGCATCCATAGTAGTCATTAGTGCAATACTATTGGATAACTTGCCGGTAGCGGGGTCAAAGTCCAGTATTTCGGCCCCTGATAATCCTGAGTAATACACAGCTGCGATCTTCTTTCTGTCATGGCTTACTTTCATAACACCTATAGCGCGGCCTCCGAAACTGCCCACTGATGATACAACTGGTTTCGGGCTGATCCCTGAAGCTGTTACCTCGAAAGCATAAAATGTGGCGGTATAGAAATCATGAACTATGACCCACATATTGCAATTGTTACCCGGCACCACTACCATTTTTTCTGTGACCCCACTGTCTATTATTGTTCCTTTCGAGGATGCAATAACATCTCCAAGTCCTCCGTTCAAACTCATATCTACTATGGAATAAGCTAAATAACCGGGTGGGATCACAGAGCTGTCCTGTTGCAATGAAAAGATATAATATTTATTGGGGTCGGTAATGTAAGGGACTATCGTTGCTGACTGTGTAGTGCTGTTTGTTTGGAAAGATACAATGGATGCCCCTGATGGCATAAGTGCGTGTGTCTTATTCCAAACCTGATTGCCATTTGTATAGAATAACAGATTGCCGGAAACGTCGCTAACAGATGCTCCACCCTCTAGAGCATTAAATGCTGACGCAAACGGGACAGGGCTGCCGGAGGTGAAACTTAGTCCTGAGCCACCACCAAAAACCCAGTTCTTATTCTGATTAGTATTGTATTGCGCGGACAGGTGACCTGTGCATAATAATATACCGATGCAAAGGACCAATGTTCTGAAGATGGTAGTATAGGTTAGGATAGATCTCATGGGCATACACAACTAATCCTTTTTGTGAAATAAATGATGGTTTGTGTATATTAAAGATAATAAAAAAAGCCGCAACAAGAAATGCTGCGGCTTTTATTCCTTTCACTTAATAAAATCTATTATCGTGCGATATTCACGGCCCTTAGTTCCCTGATAACGGTCACCTTTATCTGGCCGGGATACTGCATTTCTTTCTGTATCTTATCTGCTATCTCAAATGACAGGCGATCGCTGTCTGCATCGCTTATTTTATCCGCCTCCACCATTACACGAAGCTCACGGCCTGCCTGTATAGCGTAAGCTTTTTCAACACCTGTATAAGCCATAGCCAGGTTCTCGAGGTCCTTGATACGCTGCAGGTAGCTCTGCATCATTTCGCGTCTTGCACCCGGCCTTGCGCCGCTTATGGCATCGCATGCCTGAACGATAGGAGAGATGATGTAGGTCATTTCCATTTCATCGTGGTGGGCACCTATCGCGTTCACGATAGAAGCATGCTCACCTGCTTTTTCAGCAAGCTTTGCACCCAGCAATGCGTGGCTCAATTCTGTTTCTTCATCAGGCACTTTACCGATATCATGCAGCAAACCTGCACGTTTTGCCAGCTTCACTACTTTTTGTCCCAGTCCTAATTCTGCAGCCATGATGCCGCAAAGGTTAGCTGTTTCTTTAGAGTGCATCAGCAGGTTCTGTCCGTAAGAAGAACGGAAACGCATTTTACCTACTATACGTACCAGGTCTTTGTGAAGGCCATGTATACCCAACTCTATGATGGTACGTTCGCCGATCTCCATGATCTGCTCTTCCAGTTGCTTCCTTGTTTTCTCTACAACTTCCTCGATACGTGCCGGATGGATACGACCATCCTGTACGAGGCGTTGCAATGAAAGACGGGCAAGCTCACGACGCAATGGATCGAAGCAGCTTAATACTATTGCTTCAGGGGTATCATCAATGATCAGGTCAACTCCTGTTGCTGCTTCCAGCGCACGTATGTTACGACCTTCACGGCCAATGATCTGTCCTTTTATCTCATCACTTTCGAGGTTGAATACTGTAATGGCATTTTCGATAGCCTGCTCAGAGCCCAAGCGCTGTATGCTCTGGATGATGATCTTCTTAGCTTCTTTTGATGCGCTCAGCTTAGCCTCTTCCATGATGTCCTTCACATGTGCCATGGCACGTGTGCGGGCTTCTTCCTTCACCACTTCCATCAGCTCTACCTTAGCCTGCTCTGCAGAAAGGCCGGCTACTTTTTCCAAGCGCTTTACATGCTCTTCATGATGGCGTTCCAGTTCGGCACGCTTGATGTTCATGGATTCTGTCTGGCGTTCCAGGTTTTCTTTCAGCTGTTCGTTCTCCTGTGTCTGGCGCTGCAGTGCAGATGTTTTTTCGTTTATTGCCTGCTGCTGCTGTTTCAGTTTGTTCTCACCTTCTACCAGTTTCTGGCTACGCTGTGTTACTTCTTTTTCGTGTGTGCTTTTTAGTTGAAGGAAATGCTCTTTAGCTTCTAATACTTTCTTTTCTTTTAATGTTTCTGCAAGTGTCTTAGCGTCCTCTATAGTTTTTTTAGCTTGTGCTACTGCGTCTTCAACCTCTTTCCGCGTATTCTTGGCAAAGATCATTTTGCCGAGAAATATACCTATTACCAAGGCTCCTATCGCGGATACGACAGCAGCCAGAATCGTCGATGTTTCCATATCTGTGTTACTTTTAAAGATAAATATATATGATTAAGGGTTTTTCGCATATTTAATAGTAAAATATTGCAAGAAAAACCACAATTAGCTGCTAAGTTAACAAAACAAATCGGTAACGACATAGGGGTATGCATACATATAAATATGTAATGTTTAAAACTTCCTGTGTGTAAAATTCGTATCCATCTTACCTTTATGCTACCGAATTAAGACAAATTATGATCTTACCATTAGCTTACGCCTTTTGCAATGTACCTGTGATGCCAGTGCGTATAGAACCTACACATAAGGCAGAGCAGACCAACCAGTTACTCTTTGGCGAGCGGGTAGAGGTGATAGAAGTAAATAATAAGGAATGGATGCGGGTTCACGGCTCATGGGATGGTTATGAGGGATGGTGCAAACAATCACAGTTAAAAATAGTAGATAAAAAAGAATATAATAAGGCCGCGAAATACCTGGCCGGCAGCCATGCTGATAAGCTGGTAATGGATGGCAGCGAAATGTGGCTACCGCTGGGTAGTGAACTTACCGGACTGAAAGAAGGAAAGATCAAAGTATTAAAAGAGTCGGGGAAGTATAAAGGGAAAAAGCTGAACATACACGAAGCCGAGCTGACTTGCGAAGCTGTGAAAAATGCTGCACTGCAATACCTGCATGCGGCTTACCAATGGGGTGGGCGTAGTGTGGCAGGTATAGATTGCTCCGGCCTTACACAGATGGCCTATAAACTGTGTAACCATTCCATACCCCGTGATGCGGCACAACAGGCGCAGCAGGGACAACTGGTAGATTTTCTGCAGCATGCGAAATGCGGCGACCTTGCTTTCTTTGATAATAAGGAAGGGCAAATAGTACACGTGGGCCTGCTACTGGACAATGAGACAATCATACATGCCACAGACACATCGGGCAGGGTAGTAATAGATAAGATAGACCAGGGCGGCATTATCAGCAGAACGCTGAGGATGCGTACCCACAACCTGAGACTGGTAAAGCGAATGATAACAGTGTAAGCACCTGCTATGACCGCACCTGTTACTGCCATGAAACAAAAGCTGCTGCCTTATCTTCCCGGTATATTGCTTTTTATAGTGGCCGCTATAGTAGCATTATGTGTATACCAGGACTATGGCATAAGCTGGGACGAGACCTACCAGAGAGGCCTGGGACAGACCACTTACGATTATATATTTCATGGCAGCAATAAACTAATCACTGATCCTGACCGGTATCACGGGCCGGGTTTTGACCTGCTATTGACCACCATAGAGCAAAAAATGGTGATAAAGGATGTACGAGATATATACCTGATGAGGCATCTTGTTACCCACATGTATTTTCTTGTCAGCTGCTTCTTTGCCTATATACTTGCGTTCCGTTTGTTTGGTAGTAAATTCATTGCCTGCCTTGGTATGGTTATGCTGCTCACTGCTCCACGTATTTACGCACACTCTTTTTTTAATAGTAAGGACGTTCCGACGCTGGCTACGGCCGTTATTGCGCTCACCATATGCCAGATGGCTTTTGAGCAAAGAAGTAAATGGCTTTTCCTGGTAACGGGGATGCTGTGCGGGTTTGCAGCAAGCATCAGGCTGCCGGCAGTAATATTGTTCGCGGTCGTTTTATTGTTCCTGGTCATTGAATTGGCTATTGCGATGAAGAAGAAGGAAAGGCTGATGCGTGCTGTATGGATGCTTTTTTTGTTTACCGCAGGTTTTTGTATGTCGCTGTATGGTTCGTGGCCTTATTTGTGGCAGGATCCAGTAAGTAGGTTTTTAACGGGTTACAGATCGCTGGCGCATTATAACTGGGATGCCAATGTATTCTTCAACGGGCAGAAAGTGAATGCCATGAAACTGCCATGGACCTACTTCCCGGTTTGGTTCTCTATTTCAGTACCGGTATGCTGGCTGGCGTGTGGTATAGGTGGTATAGTTTGGGTGATAACGGCTGCTATAAAAGCGCCTGTTCGTTTATTACAAAATAGCACGGAGCGCTATTTTGTTTTATTGCTTTGCTGTTTTGCAGGGCCTGTGCTGGCGGTGATACTGATGCACTCTGTGATATATGATGACTGGCGGCACTTGTATTTTGTTTACCCGCCATTTGTATTTATGGCATTGTATTTTGTGAACAGGCTGATGCTAACGAAGGCAAGGCTGGCAGCAGGCGGACTATGCCTGGTACAGGCAGTATTTGTAATTTGGTTTATGGCGGGTAATCATCCGTTTCAGCAGGTATATTTTAATGAGCTGGTGTCTCATGATAAAGAGTACCTGCGCAAACACTATGAACTGGACTACTGGGGAGCAAGCTTTAAACAGGCGCTGGAGCAAATTGCCCGCACCGACCAGAGACCCTCCATAAAGATCGCAAATGGTTTTTTGCCGCTGACAAATAATATAATGATGCTGGAAGAAAGGGATAGGAAGCGCATGCAGGTGAATGATGATATGCCGGACTATATGATCACTAATTACAGGGGAATAGCATTTAATCAGTATGACGACCTGAAAGCTGTGTACTCTGTAAGCGTACTGAATAGTACTATACTGTGCATATACACACGGAAATAAGAATCTGTACATCAAATTTGCAGGATGATAAATGGCTGTATGATGCTACAGGTAAGGTGTTGAGTATATTACGGAAAGATTTTTTTGAAAATGGTTTTGAAGTAAAGGAAATGCCACTTATCTTTGCAGTCCCTTAACAGGAAAGCAGATAGAACAATGGGAGCATAGCTCAGCTGGTTCAGAGCATCTGCCTTACAAGCAGAGGGTCCGCGGTTCGAACCCGTGTGCTCCCACAGAATAACCCCGCATTTTGCGGGGTTATTTGTTTTTAGGGATTTACCCATCTCAACTTCGTTGCCACTTGCAGCAGAGTCCCTGAAAAAGGAGACTCGGCCGGGACGCAAAAGAGCTACTAATCTATGCATTTGGATGAATTGCACAGCTACAACTCTGCCGCCTCCAAGAACCTACAACAGGCACGAATCACTTATGAAAGACTTGTGCCTGCAGAGAAACATGTTTCTGACGTTTACATATTAACCAACATGTGCTCCGGCTCCCACACTGTGGTGTCTGGTGCCTACATGTGCAGATGCACCGCAAGAACTAATTGATGTATATAATGCTATAAGCAAAGCCGCGATTATTGAATACTTTTTCATGGTATTTATATTTTGATAGTATTGTAATAAAATTATGCCGAGAGGATGTGTTTTAGGCTCCAGATAGAAAACACGATCCACCAGTTTGAGGTTAAAGACCCAGACATCCCTGCTTCAATAGAAGTCTGGGTTATCTGTCATGAAATGAACGTGGAAGTGATTACCGGTACGTACACGATCACTACTTATCCTGATATTTCTATCCAGGCATCTGTAGATACAAACCATACGGGCAAAATGCCCAATCGGGTACTATTACCATAAATTCATCTACCGAAAGGCTGTTAGCGGCACCTTCTTTACCTGTTATTATGGATACACGGTTACTAACGGAGTTTTTGAGGTAAATGGTAGGTTAAAGAACTGACCTAGTATTGTCATGTTCTATAGACCCTGCATTTTGCGGGGCTATTTGTTTTTAGGGATTTTTGCTGTACTCCCTGCGCGATTGTTGTTGGTCAGAAAAAAATAAGACCAACAACGGCTAAATGCGAAAATCAATAGATATTACTCCGTTTAACCTTATTTAACATACCTGCTTTCTATTTACGTTGGCTGGTCATTATCTTACATAAGATACTAAAAGCACCGGCCAATGAAAAAGCTTTACACTTGTATTTTTGCGGTTTTTATAGCTTCTAACAGCCCCGCCCAGATACCCGTAAATAACCCCATAGACACTACAGACGTGGAGCTGGTGAAGGCCGTTGATTTTTTACGCAGTTATTTAAATGAGTTTACAGCCGGTCATATACCCGAATATAGTAAGTACTGGAGCGCTGAAGACTGCAAAGAATACAGGCAGCCGGACCAGTTAGTGAATGGGATAACGCCGGAGTGCCCGGTTTACCGGATCGGGGAGCCCGATATTTTATATGCCCGCCCCGAAAACGGCTATGTGCATATTAAAACAATGTTCGCATGGGTTGATACAAACAGTAAAGTGTCGGTAATGTCTATTACCAACCACTATATTCAGCAGGATGAAAACAAATTGCTGCGTTTTATCAGCCCATTCCGGATAGGCGGTAAAGATTGGAATACTACCGCTTCAGGAAATATAACCTACCATTACCCGCCCTATCATAGGTTTGATGAAAAAAAAGCGAAAATGCTGGCCCGCCAGATAGGTACACTGGAACGTGACTGGGATTTGAAACCCATTAAAATCCGCTACTACTTTGCCGATACAAAAGACGAGCTTGATCATGCCAGGGGTTTTGACTTTACGGTAGCCATGGGCAACCGCGATAAACCCAGCGGCATGTCTGACGACGCAGACAACATTATCTACTGTGGCGGGTTGGGAGAGAATTACTTTCATGAGGTAGTGCACATCTACCTCAATCATCATTATCAGCAGTCGCCTATGAGGGAGGGGATTGCTGTATTCTATGGTGGCAGTATGGGGCATGAGTTGTTCTGGCACTTAAGGCGCCTGAACACTTACCTGCAGCAGCACAAGAATATTGACCTCGACAGGCTAAGTGATGACTTTTACTACATGGATAATTTTACCAACCCCTTCACTACCATTACAGGCATGCTATGCCTTGATGCTTATAACCGGAATGGCCTGGCCGCACTGAAACGTATGATGGACTATACATCGCTAGACGACCTTATTGAAAAAGAATACAAGGTACAAAAAGGCAACTGGAATGAGTTTTTAAGAAAAATGATTGATGATAACAGCAGAGCTAAGCAGAACTAAAACACCCGCATATAATTATTAGCAGCACGTGTGCTCCCGCAGAATACCTTTGCTCTTGCCGGATTATTTGTTTTACGGATGTTCCGATCTCAACTTCGGTGCTTAACTTATCGGCGAGTCCCTGAAAGAGGACACTCGGCTGGGACTATATGTAAAAGATAACATCCATTTTTATTAAGACAGTGTTCGAAAAAATAGCAGGCTATTGCAAAATAAAAAAACTATAGTATATTTGAAACTATATATTATGGGTTAGGTAGTAATGTAGGAAATTGGTGATCTGATGAAAATACTCAAAATAATAAAAGTATGTGTTGGGTGTATATTCGTTTTTAAACCAAATGCCAGAATTACTTATGATTACATTTGCCCAGGTTGACACCAGATTTAAGGAGGGTGAGCATGCTTTGAGAAAAAGAGCATTAGATTACTCCCGCTCCTGTTTCAGAGATTGCCTTGATATGCTTCGGTTAAAAGAGGATGAAGCAACCGCAAAAGGCACCTATTACCAGCGGTATGCCGACACGCTGGTAGCAATGAATTTATTTGAATTTGCCCTCGAAGCCTCGGAACATGCTATAAAACTTGATAAAATGCCTGGGACAGAAATAGGTAAGCGCCTGTCTGACCTGATCACTTATGGCAATATTCACATGAGCTTAAGCAATTACAGAAAAGCGGTGCGTATTTTTAAAGAAGTTACCGAGCTGGGCCTACAGCATAAAGATTATTCTTCAGCGGCTTCCGCATCTACGAATATCGCAACTATTTATGGCCAATCCGGTATGTTTGCAGAAGGTATTCGCCTGCTTGAAAATAGTTTTGATTATTTAAGTAAACACCCTTTCCCGAATACGGAGTTTGTAACGATTATTACCTACCTCCAGTTCTGCAAATACGAACCGGGGAATGACCAGCGTATTTTTGCGGCAGCAGTAGCTCTGAATAAATATACCGAACGGCTTAGCCCGGAGCTTATCGCATTTATACAACCGGTAGTGGAGCACGCGATTAAAAAACAGCATCCGGATAAAGACCCAAAAGCAGTTTATGCAGAACATATTAAATGGTGACCAATAATTTTAAACAATGAACGAAGACTCCGGCTATTTACTGCAATTTGAAACAACAGATCCGGTATTGATCCGCGTAAAGGACAATATACTGGAAATGATCCGTGATTTGGGAGCTGAAATCGCGACAATGGGAATACGTTTTTGCATCGTTGATTTTGATGAAGTTAAAAAAGCTACCGGTGCGTCTCCGTTTTATACCGACAATATGGTTTCCCTGCTACAGGAGCGTTTAATTATTGCCAACGTGCGGTTTATTACCGAACTGGAAGCGGCTATCCATGCATTGAGTATTTCAGAGTCTGTTTTTGACATTCCTTACTTCAGAAACGATGATTACCTGGCAAGCTGCATCAGTGAGATAGCTGACGATCCAAAACGGTATGTTGATAGGGCGCGGCATTTATTTGATACCCGGTATATCAGGGACATTTCGGAAGATGATCCTGCCGCCATTTTAACCTTGACCGTTTTTTATTTCGTCGCTCATGAGATCGGGCATCTGGCAGACGAATGTGATGGACGGAATTTCGGCACATTTTTTTCAGAAAATAATGTGCTGGAACAAAGAATTGAACATGCTGTTGTAAAAATGTGTACACATGCCGATGAATTTAAGAAATATGGCTTTGACCTTCCTGGTTTAGCGAAAACAGAAGATGGCCGCAGCAGTATTAGGAAAAAGGAGCGGGAGTTTAAAAAAGGGCTTGGTGTGGCGGAGGCAAACAATCAAAAATGGTTTAAAGATGAAGTGCGCGCTGATAAGACCGCTGATAAGATATTGATCTATCACATCAGAGAAGCGCTTAAAAAAGATCCATTTGACGGAAACCTGCTGCAATATCACCTAGTAAAAGGCTTGTTTACGGCCGGCATCTATTTCTGGTATAAAGATCAGAACACATTCTATAGAAAATTTGATGGCATTCATAATACGAATAGCGCTATGCTTGGCTTGATTATGATGCAGGACCGCGAAAAATATATCAATGCGGCATCCCTGTTTGGCGAGCGGCACAGGTTCATACTCTTGCGCAGTGTTTTGGCAATTGGTGAGGTCTTGAAAGAAACAACGGATTATTTCGCGAAAGTAAAGATATGGGGATCAACTTTTTTCGGGCGCTATCCTGAAACGGAAAATGATATTATCGACTGGAGGCTTTCAGAGATGGCTAAGATGAATTTTTTGCTTTCCATGATCATGGATACAGCTGTAAAAATGGCCTACGTTGGTTGTTCCACAGGCTGGATTAAAGAACAGGATGCAAAACGCGGGATCCCCCAGCTTTTATCAGTACAATTTGAATCCATTGACCAAGCGATCAGGAGAATAAAAAAGCTTACTAATTCCTAATCAATTAAAAAAAACATGGCATTTTCATTTTTTAAAGGGAAAAAGAACCGGAATACTGCTCCATCTGATATTCTTGATCCGGGATGGCAGTTCTACTCAAAACCTACGCAACTCGAAAAACCAGGTACCATCTTCCGTATCAACGATCAGCAAATAAAATACCAGGTAGGTGAGCTGGATGTTCAAACGCAAACGGGGGAAGAGGCTGCCGGGAAAACCACAGAAACTATAACCGTTGATATTGGTATTGCAGCAAGGATCTTTGGAATGGTAAATTTTGGCATCAGTGCGTCAATAAAACATACCTCATCATTTGACCTGATATTTGAGCTCAGCAATCCTAAAAGAGAGATCACCACCGACCTTGCTATTGCCGATGCGCTTAAAGCATTTTGGGATAAGCTGGAGTACAGGGCTGACAGTGAATATTACCTTATCAGGGAGGCCAGAACTTGCACGGGCATAATATATGAGCTCACCGATTCCCAAATGAATGAGTTGGGTGGCGAGGCGACATTTCAAAATTCTATTTCACTGAAAGGCAACCTGTTTAAATTAGACAAGAGTAAGGGCTATAACCTGAAAGGCGAATTCCCTGCTCCTTTGAGGGTTATGTTTCTTGCTGAGCAAATTAAGCCGAGAACAAGAAACCTGGGTGCCGGGCAGATTCAATTTGGCAAAGTGCCAGTTACGCACCAACTGAACTGGATTGATGAAGCAGACTAAAAGGTTGTAAAAATAATGCAAGATTAGATGTCTAAATGGTATAATCAGTTTTTTGAGTGGACCACCTATCGCGAGTTTTGCAGGATGTGAATTTAAACGCAAATTCTGTCACTAGATTTACCACAGCCCCTTTGTTAATTGCCTTATGATTTCCCAACTATAACATCGTGGGCAAGTAATATGGCAGTCGAAGAGAGAGTGCGACATCCTTTCTTTGCAAGAGAGCTTTCGCAGATAATAAAAACGCTGTATCTACTAATTGGCGGTTAATCAGTGCATTTATATAGCTCATTAATTTGTAGCAGAATGTAAAAAAATGTACTTTCATGCTGCTTATTATAAATGCTTTTTGTGAAAAAACTATCAGCCTGTACCCTTATTCTGATCGCGCTATTATTCTTAACAACCTCTGCCTCGGCGCAAGGATGGAAATGGGGTCGTTTTGGTTCAGGCGACAATATTGAAGCATGGGCAGTTGCTGCAGACATGGCAGGCAATTCCTTTGGTGCGGGCATTAAGATCAATCCTGTAGGCACTGTTAAATTTGGTACTATTTCGATACCTACGGTGGGCTTTCAGACCGTGTGGGTAAAGTATGACCGTAACGGGAATGTACTATGGGCTGACGGTACCAAGGGTGGCAATACATCTCTAATAAACATTACTACCGATCCGTCGGGCAACCTCATCATATTCGGTACATTCGGCTCTACAACCATGCAGATAGGGAGTATTACGCTCACTAATACTTCCACTACGGGCTTCGGCCAGTATTTCCTGGCCAAGATAAGCCCGACAGGCACGGTGCTGTGGGCAGTGAATGACGGCAATGTTTTTCCGCCTACAGTTAAGGTACTTGTGTTCGGTGTTATGGATAGCCCCGGTGGAGTAACCACTGATGCAGCAGGGAACATTTACATATCCTCACACTTTGTAGATCCTACTACCAATATCGGTTCTTACACACTTACCAATGCCGATCCCAGCGGAACTACAACAGACATATTTGCTGCTAAGTACACGCCATCGGGCGCTGTAACATGGGCGACATCATTTGGCGGTGATACCTCCGACTATTCCCTGGGAATTACCACTACGTCTACAGGTAGTGTTTATATAGCCGGCGCGTATTTTTCCAAGTCCTTTATGATCGGTTCGTCACCGATGACCAATTCTTATTCTTTCCCTAAGACCAATGCACTTATAGCAGAGGTTTCTCCTGCCGGTGTGCCGTTGTGGGGAATGGGCGCCGGTGGTGTCAAAGGTGCGTATGCGGTAGGCATCACCCACGACAATGCTGATAACATATACCTTGCGGGTAGTTTTGGTGATGCATCCATATCATTCGGGTCCACTACTATTACACGGCCTTATCCGGCATCTGTTCCCAGTCCGGCACTATACCTGGCGCAGTTCGCTCCATCGTCACATATCATCAACTGGACAAGAACTATTAATTCTCCTTCAAGCTCTATCATGTGCGAAAGTATGTCGCATGCGCTATGCGATGAAGTGTGGCTTTGCGCATCGTATGGCAGCAAAGCGCTTATAGGCCCTACACCTGCCGATACCGTAGCCCCGCCTGTACAGGGTGTAGATCCACTGCTGATAGCGGGCTATAACAGCTCCGGCATATCCGTAGGCTATTCAAGTCTTGGCTTTGGCTCTGACGACCAGGCGGGTATAGCCTGCGATCCGTCGGGCAATGTCTTTATTTGCGGCGACTTCTTCGGCGGTCTCCCATCCGCCATTGCAGGGCCGGATACTATGTCTGACCTGTCGGGTGCCGAGTACATGTTTGTTTCTAAATACGGAAGATCTACTACGATAACGCCTGATACCACTGTGTCCCCAGATTCAGTTATCTGTGCTACAGCCGCTGCTATAGCAGCGGGCATCACGCTGCCGGCACCTGCCGGCTATACCAGCTACTACTGGGATAATGGCAGTACAGGCACAACCCGCACCGTCACCTCGGCAGGAAAGTATTATGTGTATGGCACTATCTGCGGCGCGCCTGTTCTGAAAAAATCATTCGTTATTTCCACGACCAGTACTACATACAGCAGTAAGAGTGACAGCGCGTGCATACTGGTCGGTTCTATCACGCTTGCTGGGCCTTCGGGAGCGTCATCATACATATGGAGCAATGGCAGCTCATCAGGCAGTATTACTGTTACTACTGCGGGTACTTACTGGGTTACATCGGTTAAAGATTGTGCGACTGCCAATGATACTTTCAAAACTAAATTTATACCGGTAACGGTTACAGAAATAACCAAAGACACTACCGCCTGCAGCAGTGACGGCTCTATAACGCTGACCGCACCCGGCGGCTACACTACTTACCTGTGGAACAACGGCACTACCGCTACCACCATCACTACAACGGGCAAGGGCAAATACTGGGTGCAGGCTACCAAGGGTTGTATCATATTTGCAGATACAATAAGGGTCGCTTTCACGGACCCACCGGTGGTAAAACTCGGCAATGATACCACACTTTGTAAAGGCAAGAGCCTGAGGCTGTGGTCACCTCAGGCGTCTAAATATATCTGCCTATGGAATACAGGAAGCACAGCAGACAGTATCAGGGTGACCGATGCCGGAACCTATTGGCTGTCTGCAAAGAACGGAGGGTGCGAAGCTAGAGATACGGTTATCGTAAATCCACTGGACTATCCGCAACCATTCAGCCTGGGGGCTGATACGTCTATCTGCCTGGAAGATGTATTGTTGTTGTCGGTGCCGGCAGATAACCGCTATGAGCTGAAGTGGAGCAGTGGCAGCCATGACTCCACAATTAGTGTAACTTATCCCGGCACTTACTGGGCCAGCCGATCCAATTTCTGCGGTATTGTGAGCGATACAATTGTGGTGGATGCAGAGCCGTGTGAGCTTTGGTATCCTAACGCCTTTACGCCCAATGGTGATAACCATAATGACCTGAGCCGGGTGATGGGCTCGCTGAGCAAATTCAAAAATTTCTCATTGAGTATTTTTAACCGTTTCGGCCAGCGTGTGTTCTTTACACAGGATATTTATGCCGGCTGGGACGGCACATTCAACGGTACGCCACAGGATGCGGGCGTGTACTATTATATGATAAAATACAGCCTCAGCGGTAAGCACAAAATGCTAAAGGGGGATGTGACTTTGATCAGGTAGCTATTTGACATTAGTTCGCCAAATAGGTTCAAAGAACGGGTTTAATTTGCTGTTCGGGATGCAGGCGATGAAAGAAAAATACCGGATAGCAGGGATTCCTTAGTGCGCAACTACAGGGTACCTTTGTCGCTAACATATACGGATATCATGAAGAATGCTACCAGGTTTACCGCTTTTATTATTTTCCTGATGTCGCTGGCCAGCCAACCTTGTCATGCACAGCATTATGACTTCATCTATACATGCACCAACAGCTCCTACTCGTCGCTTATCGACTACCTTAAGCCCGAAACAGGCTACGTATCCATTGATATTGACAACAAGCAAATGGTGTTCCACAACCTTAAAGACAGCCAGGTAGTCGAATTCAAGCACCCTGAGCTCAAAGGATACGCCAATGATGAGTGGTGGCTAACACTACCACGGGAGTCCGGCGATAGCTGGGATGGTTACATACTCGAGTTAGATACCAAGACCAAAGAACCCACCTCGCTTTCCCGCCGCTACACGATGAAGGGAGAGGGCAAATTTTTCTCGTCCCCGAAAAAAACCTACTACAAATATCCACCCTTCTGGCTC
Source organism: Flavipsychrobacter sp. (assembly GCA_025963465.1). Classification (GTDB taxonomy): domain Bacteria; phylum Bacteroidota; class Bacteroidia; order Chitinophagales; family Chitinophagaceae; genus Nemorincola. The sequence continues at coordinate 14,040 of JAOQAP010000125.1, read as the reverse complement.
AGCAAAGAGCCGTTTTACACCTGGAAACAAGTGCCCGCAAGCGGTACAGGCATTCCCGATCTCCGTGGCAATGAATACGCATGCTTCAAAGACATCATCAGTGCCGCCAAAAAGGAAAATTCAGTCAGCGCATCACGCATAGGCGATGAGCTCCGCATATCTGAAACACCCTACCGTGAGCCGGTTAAGCCACTCTATAACATAAAACTAGACGCCGAAAGCATCTACCTCATCAGCAAAGAAAAGCACCACGGTGTCTACTTCAACGGCGTGGAAACCACTGACAGCAACACTACCTACGAGGTCTTTTATGGCGTCAACAGGCATCTAGATATGACGTCTCCGGTGTTGCAGGTAGTGGTCTATAAAAACAACGTATACCAGCAGATGAACTTCTTCGGCGCCCTCTATGCCAACGACAATAATGAGAAAAACTATGTGGAATGGGTACCACCTGTAATATCGGGCTGCCAGCGGTGCAAGGGAACAGGTAAGGTAACAGGTGCAGGAATATGCAAGCGCTGCAATGGCCGTGGGCATCAAAAAACGACCATCTACCGATCGGCCGACCAGGTGATCAAGCGCGAATCGCACAGCGATGGGTCACAAACCGTCACCTACCTGAAACAGGGTTACAGCAACAATGTGTATGAGTGCGACCTGTGCAATGGCACGGGCCATAAACTGGAGACTTGCGAGGTATGCGGAGGGAGTGGTAAAATAAAAACTTCGGGGCGCTAATTGGGGGGGAACCAAGTTACGACAACAGTCGCTCTCAGAGCGACCGTTGTCGTTTTAATCTGAAAAACAATATTTGAAACTTAATCTCCCATTTCTACGTAAATTACCTTGCCTGAATAAGGCTCCCATTAACTAAGCATGAAAAAACATATCGGGCTACTCTTATTGCTGTTGTTTGTGGCACAGGCTGCGTTCGGGCATGTGATAGCGTATGAACTGGAGAAGATGAATAGCTCGGTGGTGTTCTGGAAGTATACCATTATCGGCTTCCAGCATATTATTCCGCTGGGGTTCGATCACATCCTGTTCATTACCTGTGTGTTCTTTCTGAGTCCCAATCTTAAGAATGTGGTGCTGCAGGCATCTATGTTCACGCTGGCGCATTCTATAACGTTGGGGCTGGCTATGTATGGGGTCATAAATCCGAGTGCAAGAATCGTGGAGCCACTTATTGCTTTATCTATAGTGTTCCTGGCTATTGAGAATATCTTGTCTGACCGGGTAAAGCCGTGGCGCCTGGTGATGGTGTTCCTGTTTGGTATGGTGCATGGTATGGGGTTTGCGGGTGCGCTTTCCCAGTTGGGTATGCCTAAGTATGCTTTCGCCACTGCGCTTATCAGCTTTAATGTGGGTGTCGAACTGGGGCAGCTTGCTATTATCCTTTTACTGTATTTCCTGGTATCCCGCCCTTTTTCTAAAAAGCTATGGTACCGTAAGCGTATCGTTATCCCCATAAGTGCAATAATAGCCCTGGTAGCTGCCTACTGGACGATAGAACGTATATTTTTCGTGAGCTAGCTTATTATCTCTCGCAAAGCCGAAAAGTCGCAGGCTGATGGTTTGATAAGCCCGTGTTTACCGGGAAATAAGGCCGCAAGGGTGTGGAAATAATGACCTATAGAGCAAATCCAAGTTGCTTTTTTGTACGTAAGTAATGTACAAAACACCACATGAAGCAGCTATTCACATTTCATCTTTACTTAGGAACATGGGCATCAATGCCTGAGCATACTGCGGGTGCTATTGCAGACAAGCTGCATGTGCTGGTGAGCAAAGTAATTTGTATAGTTCTGCTTTCGCTTGCTATTCCTGCCGCCGCCTATGCACACAGCGGCAGCATAAAAGGCCTGGTATATGATGGCAACAGCAATAAACCGATGGAAGGCGTGAGCATTTATATAAAAGCCATAGACAATAGTGCTGTTACCGATGCTTTTGGTAAGTTCTTTATGAAAGGCATCACTCCCGGCAGGTATAAGATCTCAATAAGCCACATAGGCTTTGATAATATTGACGAAGAAGTAAAAATAGAAGATGGGGTAACCACTGATCTGACCTATAACATGGGCATAGCGCCTGTGGAGATGAAGTCGGTATCGGTAAATGCACGTAAAGACCTGAACCTAAGCAGCATCAGCGGGCTGGATCTAAATCTGCGCCCTGTGAATAATACACAAGACCTGATGCGCCTTGTTCCTGGCCTCTTTACCGCACAGCACCAGGGTGGCGGCAAGGCGGAACAGATTTTTTTGCGCGGGTTTGACTGCGACCATGGTACTGATATAAATGTGAGCGTAGACAATATACCGGTGAATATGGTATCTCATGCTCACGGGCAGGGCTTTGCAGATGCGCATTTTATCATCCCGGAAGCTGTGCAGGAAGTAGATTATGGCAAAGGCCCTTATCAAATAGATAAAGGAAACCTATGCACGGCAGGATATGTAGGCTTCAAAACAAAGAACTCACTAGATAATAGTTTTGTAAAAGCAGATGGCGGCATGTATGGCTACTTTCGCACGGCGGCAGGCATCAGCCTGCTGAACAGGAAAGAAACCAATGACCACCAGGATGCATACATACTGGGCGAGTACGGGTATAACCGCAGCTACTTTGATGCGTCGCAGAATTTTAACCGATTCAACCTGATGGGCAAGTACACCAATTATATCTCATCCAACAAGATATTATCGCTGACCTTGTCCGGCTTTAATTCAAACTGGGATGCACTGGGCCAGATACCTACACGTGCTGTGAACGAAGGTATAGTAGGCAGGTACGGCGGTATAGACCCCGAGGGTGGCGCTACCAGCAGGTATAATATGAACCTGCAATATTTCCAGGCTATCAATAGCAACAGCTATATCAAAAGCAATATCTATCTCACTTATTACCAGTTCAGCCTGTTCTCTGACTTTACTTATTTAGCCGGTGATTCTGTAAATGGTGACCAGATACACCAGGCAGAGAAGAGAGTACTGGCCGGGTACAATAATGAATACACTACCAATTATACAGCGGCCCACCTGAAGACGAAAACACAGCTTGGTATAGGGTTCAGGTATGATGATATAACGGGCGATGAGCTGACCCATACACTTGGCAGGACAACAATACTGAACCCTATAGCGTACGGCGACATACATGAGACCAACATTTACGGCTATGCGAACCAGACAGTATACCTGCTGCCTCAACTGGTACTGACGCTGGGTACCCGCTTTGATAATTTCATACAGCAGTATGATAACAGGCTGCCTAATGACAATACTTTGACCACATTCAATAACAGCAGGTTTAGCCCTAAGGCGGGTCTGTACTATAATTTTGGAGATAATGCGCGTGTGTACTATAACTACGGAACAGGCTTCCATACGAATGATACCCGTACCCTGGTACTTGGTAAGCAATTGGGCAGCGATGTGATCATCGATCATTCCATACCAGCAGCTCACTCGCATGATCTTGGATTGATCATAAAGCCCAATAGCAAGTTGCTGCTGTCAGGCGCTGTTTGGATGATGGACATGCAACAGGAGTTTGGCTATAGCGGCGATGCTGCTGTGGTAGATACCAGCGGCAGAACAAGGCGCTATGGCGTAGATATTTCTGCACGGTATGAATTGTTGAAATGGTTATACCTTGATGTGGACGTGAACTATGCTCATGGTCGCGCTATAGACCAGCCTAAAGGCCAGAACTACATACCGCTGGCACCATCTCTTACTTCTATAGGCGGGGTTACATTTAAGATGAATAAGAACACTACTGCCAGCCTGCGCTATCGCCACATCAGTGATCGCCCGGCTAATGACGACAATACACTTACTGCTCTTGGCTATACTGTATTTGATGCCGTGATCAACTATAGCAGGCCGCATTATGAGCTGGGAATGCAAATACAAAACCTGTTCAACACACAGTGGAATGAAGCACAGTTTGCTACGGAAACAAGGCTGCGGTATACCAATGGTATGCTGGAGCCAAAAGCAGCTACCGATGTATGTTACACCCCGGGCATTCCTTTCTTTTTAAAGTTTAGCGCTACGTATAAGTTTTAAAGAAGAGACGGTTTTTTGACGTGATCATTACGCTTTATTATTTATACGCTTTGCTTCATGGTAGCCATCTATGGCAAATGTGAACTGTAGTATAGCGAGCCCGGCCATGAGGATGAACCATATGCTCAGGTCGCTGCTGTTCAGATAAAATTTAATGTCGGCAGTGCGCAGTACTATCCATGCAATTATCAAGGCTATACCATAGCCTTTCTTTTTGCCATTGTATACATAGCCGGCACCGTAAAACAGGAAATTCAGTATTGCTGCAATAAATGGTTTTTTCATGTTTTGGTTTTAAAGGATGAATAATTGTTTGCTAAGCACAAAAATAGACTAGGCCATTTGCTGGTATGAAGTGTAAAATGACAAAATAGAGGTGAAAAGCGACAAAATGTATTTTGAGTGATTATTTTGAATAATTTCACAGAAAGTACACGAAAAGAGCCTGAAACCGTTTATTTATGATAAATGTAGCCATACTGGTATTTGAAGACAGTACTCCTGCTGCGCCTGTAGGTGCCATGGATATTTTGAATAAAGCGAGCAAATTTTACCATTCTGGGCTTGCTGCGAAGTTTCCTCCTCCGTTCTTTAATGTGAAGCTGGTCTACCTGAAAGGGAAATACGTATCGGCAAGTAATGGTTACCCATTGTATTGCCATAACGACATCAGCGAAATAGAGCAGACCGACCTGGTGCTTATTGCCGCGCCGGAAGGGGACATGGATGAGGTGCTTGCCAAACATGGCGCATACATTCCGTGGATCAACAAACAATATGCCGGTGGCGCTGATATAGTAAGCATGTGTACAGGCGCATTTGTGCTTGCTGCTACGGGCCTGCTGAAAGGCAAGTCTGCTACAACGCACTGGGCTTTTACCGATGAATTCGCAAAACGATTCCCGGACACGAAGGTCAAATCGGATAAGATAATAGTGGATGAGGGTAGGGTATGCACCAGTGGCGGCGCGCTATCTTTTAGCAGCGTTATTATTTACCTGGTCGAGAAGTATGTGGGTGCTGATGTGGCTATCCATCTATCAAAGTTGCTGGTGACCGAGTTGTATAAAGACCCTCAAAATAGCTATGCTATATTCTCCACACAAAAGACGCATTCCGATGAGGTCGTGTTGCAGGCGCAACAATTCATTGAAAAACAGTATCACACAGAACTGCAGGTAGATGAGCTCGCATCGCAGTTTGCAGTAAGTGGGAGGAATTTTATCAGGCGCTTTAAAAAAGCCACAGGCAACACACCATTGCATTATGTGCAGCGTGTGAGGATAGAATCGGCAAAGAAGATGCTGGAAACAAATAGTGCTCCTGTACAAAATATCCTGTTTGATGTAGGCTATGAGGATATGAGCACCTTCCGCAAGCTGTTTAAAAAATACACAGGGCTTTCCCCTGTCGATTACCGTAAGAAATACACAAGGTTGTCCTAACTCAATTACCATTTATCAATTATGACTGTAGACTTATTTAACCGGGAATTTGAAACAAACAAAGGGCAGCTAAAGTCTTACCTGCTGCGAATAACTGCGAGTGTGAGCGATGCCGAGGATATAGTACATGATACCTATATAAAAGCAGTAGACAAGCTGAATACCTTCAGGGGAGAGTCGTCGCTAAAGACATGGCTATTTACCATAGCGTCTAATCTTGCCAAGGACAACCTGAGGGCGCAAAAACGCTGGACGGAAAATGTGACCGACCTGGGGAGGGAGTCTGCAATGCACAATAAGCAGTTCTTCCAGGAGGCGATGCATATTGCCGCTACATCGCCGCAAGGTCAGTTTGAAGCGAAGGAGCATATCGCATTCTGCTTTACGTGTATCTCCAAATCATTGCCGCTGGAGCAGCAGTTGTGTATATTTCTTAAGGAGGTGTATGAGTTTAAGGTGAGCGAAATAACCGGTATACTGGATACTACGGAAGCTATGGTGAAGTATTACCTGCACACCGGCCGCTCAAAGATGATCAGTATTTTTGACGGGAGATGTGCGCTTATCAATAAAGAGGGCACCTGTCATCAATGTTCTGAACTGAACGGTGTGTTCAACCCGAAGCAGAATACACAGGAAGAACTGATGAAAACAGATCTGCTGAAAGAGGCTGCCACTGGCAATAAGGAGCGTCTTTTTGATCTGCGAATGAAAATATTGCAGGAATTAGATCCGTTTACATCATCGGCTGCTGACTTACAACTGCATCATTTAGAACATAATAGGCAGGTGATGGAAAAATATATGGTAAATAATGCCTGATAGCCTATCGTTTTGTTTCGCTCGTTCGTCCAAAGAGAAAACAAATGAAAACGTTATTGATCATTTTATCTTTTATGACAGCAACTACAGCTATGGCACAAAACAAAAAAGCAACAACCGTAAGAAAGACATTCAGCCGCGAAACATCGGTGAGTATTGACATCAAAGCAGATAATGCCATTATATGGGCATTGCTGACCAACGCATCGGACTATGCACGATGGAACTCGACCATCATATCTATTGACGGCAAAATAGCAGTGGGAGAAACCATAAAACTAAAAGCCAAACTTGACCCCAAGCGAACTTTTAAACTGAAGGTAAAAGAAATGGATACCAACAAACGACTGGTATGGGGCGATGCCATGGGTAAGAGAGTATATACGCTTACCCCTAATCCAGACAGGTCGGTGACCTTTTCTATGGACGAAAAAATAGGCGGGCCTATGTTTCCGCTGTTTGCTAAAATGATCCCTTCTTTCGATAGCTCATTCGACCAGTTTGCTACTGATCTGAAAAAGGAATCTGAAACCATTATGAACTCAAAATAAATTCATCATCTCAACGACAATAAAAATGAAAATAGTACAAGTAACTTATACGGCAAAGGCAGAATATGCTGAACAGAACCAGGCGAATATAAAGAAAGTAATGAGCGACCTGCAGGAGCTAGCGCATCCCGGTATCTTCTACAATACCTGCGTGAAAGCAGATGGTAAGACATTTATTCATACTGCCTTTTTCAAGGAAGCTGAAAATGAACAAGTGCTTTTTGCGCTGGAATCTTTTAAGTCCTTTCAGCAACAGCTGAAAGCAAGCGGGCCGGAAGCAGCGCCGGTGTCTGAACAATTATCACTGGTGGCAGCATCGAAGGAGATCTTCGGATAGTAGTATATTTTTGAGTGCCGGCGAGTCCCGTAAAACACGGTGACTCGCCGTTTGCGTTAATGTATGTAGTTTATAGAATAATTTCCTTGCTTACCTTAGCATTATTATGAACAACAATTTGCAAACAGCGTTTGGCAACATAGACATTTATCTCTTCGATCAGTTGCTGAAAGGGCGGTTTGATGCCTGTAAGAAAGTTATTGATGTGGGGTGCGGCGCAGGAAGGAATATTGTTTACTTTCTGAAGAATGGCTATGAAGTATATGGTATTGACCCCAATGCGGACGCAATAGCGTCTGTAAAGCAATTATCGCAGGAATTGCAGCCCGGTAATCCGGTTGAAAATTTTATGGTGGCAGCGGCAGAGCAAATGTCTTTTGACGATGCCTCTTTCGACCTTGCCATTTGTAGTGCAGTACTGCATTTTGCTGCTGATCCAGTTCATTTCGATAGTATGATGCGCTCTATATGGCGGGTATTAAAGCCGGGAGGCTACTTATTTGCAAGGCTGGCATCTGATATAGGTATTGAAACATTGGTAAAGCCTGTAGGTAATGGCCGCTATTTGTTGCCCGATGGTTCTGTGCGATTTCTTGTGAATGAACAAATGCTGGTTGACTACACAGAAAAGCTGGGCGGCACATTATATGAACCTATAAAAACCACCAATGTGAGCAACATGCGATGCATGACCACGTGGTGTATTAAGAAGATGTGATCATATCAACCCTTACATTTGTGTTATAATACGCGTCATAATATTGTTGCAGATCACTAATTCATGAAACCAGAACAAACCGCGCCCATTTTTGATTTTTCACCGGAGGATGACCTGGGGCATCTGCCATTGCGGTATGTGCCTATACAAGTAAGGAAAGAGGAAACAGATCATAGTTACACTGAGGCGCACCGGCATAACTACTTCGAGTTGTTCTTCTTTACAAAGGGTGGCGGTACTCACCTTATAGATTTTATAGAGTATGAGATAGCTGACTATAGCACCCACCTGGTAAGGCCGGGACAGGTGCACCAGTTGAAGCGTGTGCCTGAGGCATATGGTGCCGTTGTACATTTTTCAAAAGATACAGCCATTCATCTGGCTGCTGCCTATAGTTTGCTGCAGGGTGCCCGCACTCCTATGTTCTATCATGATGCTGCAGATTTTATGGCTATAAATACATTGCTGGAATTGCTGCGTTCGGAACAGGATACGGATCAGCAACGGAATGATATTCTGGTGGGCTACCTTAGTCTATTGCTGCTGAAAGGGATTGCCACAGGTAGTGCAGCAACACTGCAACAGGAAACAACAGCAAGGCAGATATTTACTTCGTTTCAGCAGCTGGCAGAGGCGGAGTATCGCAATAGCAGGCTTCCCGCATGGTATGCACAGCAGCTACACATAACAGAGAAGAAATTGAATGAGGCTTGTAAGGAAGCTACAGGAAATACGGTGAGTTACTATCTGAAGGAACGAATAATGCTGGAAGCTAAAAGGCTGCTCAGTCATTCATCAGGTACTATAAAGGAGATAGGGTATCACCTGGGATTTGATGATCCTGCTTATTTCACGAGGTTCTTTAGTAAAAATGCGGGACAGACTGCGGGTGATTTCAGGAGCGGGTATAAGTGATGTTGCGCGAGTAGGAATATAAAAGGGCGGGTGCACAGCACCTGCCCTTTGGTTTTATAGATGGTTGTTTTATTTATTTATCCCGTTTCACAACAGAGCCGAGTAGCGTAAGGCGGATACTGGAACCCTGCGTGTCGTTGAATGTGACCAGCCTGGACTGTTTCAGCTCATTGAGCCAGGGCATGAGGCTTTCACGGGTTACTTCCAGTTCCTGTGCCAGTTCTATTGTATTTACTTCCGGGCGCGGATGTATCTTCCTGGTACTTATTTCTTTTATTTTTCTGAATACGTCGTTTTCTGTTGGCATGGTCGTAGTTTTTGGATCTGGGTGAAGAATCCGGGTTTAGTGCTTTTACATAGAATATCTGTTTTTTTTATAACATATATCCCAGGGAGTATTATTTTAAATAGTACCCCTGCTTAGTTTGTTCAGTAGGGTCACATAGGCTGCCTTGGCACCGGGGGGTAATTCCGCGATCACTTCTGGCGCTATTGTAGGATAGGAGCTCATATTGGGCCATTCTATTACGCCTCCCCATTTTTTTTGCAGGCCGGGCTCTGTTTGTTTCATGATCCTCGCGAAGGAAGAGTTGAATTTGCTTTGTAGTTCCGGCGTGATGGTCATAAAGACAATTTTCTGGGTAGGTTAACTAAAAGAAGGAAAAAATAGGGGATATTGTTAAAGGTAACACTTAAATGTCACTAAACTATTATTTATTTTCATACATGCAGGTATTGTAGCAGAAAAGAACGACCTTTATAGTAACCAAAACTAAACAAGGTATAAATGGGAGAAACGGCAAACAAAAAAGACAAAGAAAAGAAGAAAGCCAAGAGCAAACAGGACAAGGCCCAGAAAATGAGGGACCGTAAGGAAAACAATGATAAAGGTAAAAGCCTCGAAGATATGATGGCCTACCTGGATGAGAATGGCAATTTGTCTTCTACGCCGCCTAATATGGAGAGAAGGAAGGAGATAAACCTGGAAGATATACAACTGGGCGCTGCCAAGCCGCAGGTAATAGACGCAAGCGAGATAACCCGTACAGGTGTTGTTACTTTCTTTAATGAAGCCAAGGGCTACGGGTTCATCAATGACCTGAAAAGCCAGCAAAGTGTGTTCGTTCATATCAATCAGCTTTCTGCGCCACTAAGGGAGCATGATAAGGTGACATTTGAAACCGAAGCAGGGCCAAGAGGCCTGAGTGCTATCAAGGTGAAGAAAACAGCGTAAAAAAATATTTTAACTTCCGGATAAAAACATTTCTTTATTACGGAATGTTTTCTATATCTTTATAGTATTCACTTAATTAAAATTAAAAACAATGCAAGAAGGTACAGTAAAATTTTTCAATGGAACTAAAGGATTTGGTTTCATTACGCCATCACAGGGTGGAGAGGACATCTTCGTACACGTTTCAGGTCTTATTGATGAGATCCGTGAGAATGACAAAGTTTCCTTTGAAGTACAAAATGGTAAAAAAGGTTTAAACGCGGTTAACGTAAAAGTTATCTAAGGTTATACATTATTTTCATCAGAATGTCAAAAGCCCTTCTTCTACAAGAAGGGCTTTTTTGTGCGTGCTGATTTTTTAGTTACTGGTTATAGCTCGCAATATGTTACTACCCTGCAGTTACAGGATGTTACTGTGCTGAAAATATCAGAAAGCAAGCGATTGATATGATGATGATGTTGCCAATATTAGCCAGCCACAAGCTTTCGCTGGTTACAGTATAGCTATCATAGTAACTAGGATGCATGTATCCCAGCTTATTCAAGTTGTTGGAAATTTTTTGAGATTTTTCGTAATTCCTTCTATTGAAAAAGCAATATATAGAACTCGCAAGAACTAATGCAATTATTGATAAAATCTGTACAATAGGGTGTTCTGCAATAAATTTTCTTGTCTCACAAGAAGATGCTACCCACCCAACAACGAGTATTATTATTCCAAAGATTTAAATAGAGAATCCATAAAAACATTATGGTAATCTTTGAGCATATTGAACGACAAATCAAATTTCTCTTTCAGACTTGCGCTTTCCTGATTATTCTCATCTTTCATTTTATTTGTATTATCTGCAGAATAAACTAAGTAGTACTACTTAAATCATTGAAAATAATACATTATATCAAATGTTGTATATTTTCTGTAAGTGCATTTCCGCTAAGCTACTTGCCAAATTTATTTTTAAGAAGGCTCAATGCATCATTCATGCTTAGCGTGCCCAGGTCTTTTTCTTTAGGCTTTTCTTTTGGTTTGGCAGTATTATTGTCTCTGCGTGATTGAGATGCCTGTGGTTTCCCTGCAGGGGCTTCCTGTGCCTGCTTTATAGAAAGGGCTATACGCTTGCGGGCAGCATCTACTTCTGTTACCACTACCATTACTTTCTGGTTCAGTTTCAGTACTTCGTTAGGGTCTGTAATATACTTATGTGCTATTTCTGATACATGCACCAGTCCATCCTGCTTCACCCCTATATCTACAAAGGCGCCAAAGCGTGTAATGTTGGTCACAGATCCAGGTACGGTCATACCAACCTTTACATCTTCGATGCTGTAGATATTGGCAAACTCAAATTGCTGTACTTCGCTTCGTGGGTCCAATCCGGGCTTTTTCAGTTCATTGATGATATCACGTAGTGTGTGCTCACCCGTTTCTGCTGTTATGTATTTCTTTGGCTCCAGTTTTTTGATCAGCTCATCGTTGCCTATCAATGCCTTTACCTCTACACCTATATCTGTGGCCATTGCTGCTACTACCTTATAAGCTTCGGGGTGTACCGCGCTGGCATCCAGCGGGTCTTCCCCTTCCTTTATGCGCAGGAAGCCTGCACACTGCTCATATGCCTTATTGCCCAGCCGTGGCACCTTCATCAATTGTTTGCGTGATGTAAAACGGCCTATCTCACTCCTGTAGTTTACAATGTTTTCCGCTATAGATGGTCCTATGCCGCTCACATAACTGAGCAGATGCTTACTTGCTGTGTTCAGGTTTACACCTACGGTATTCACACAGCTGATCACGGTCTGGTCAAGGCGCTCTTTCAGGCGCACCTGGTTCACATCGTGCTGGTACTGACCCACGCCTATACTCTTGGGGTCTATCTTCACCAGTTCAGCCAGTGGATCCATTAACCTGCGGCCTATACTTACTGCACCGCGTATGGTAATATCTTCGTTCGGGAATTCTTCTCTTGCTGTTTCAGATGCTGAATAGATGGATGCGCCATCCTCATTCACAAGAAAAACGGGAAGCCCTAATCCAAGCTTTTTGATGAACTGTTCTGTTTCCCTGCCTGCTGTACCGTCGCCTACAGCTATAGATTGAATATTGAATTCGTGTACCAGACTGCGTATCTTATGTTCTGCGTCAGCAAGCCTGTTATTCTCATGTATGTATATGAGTCCTGTTTTTATCAGTGCACCTTTTTCATCAAGACACACAACTTTGCAACCTGTACGGTAGCCGGGGTCAAGTGCCAGTATGCGCTTGCTGCCCAGTGGTGAGCTAAGTAATAGCTGACGGAGGTTTTCGGCAAATACGGTGATGGCTTCTTCATCAGCTTTTGTTTTCAGCGCCATACGAAATTCACTTTCCAGCCCTGGTAGCAGCAGTCTGCGCCAAGAATCTCTTACGGCTTTCTTTACTTGCATGCCGGCATCGTTAGATGACTTCACAAAGAGTTCTTCGATCAGCGCCAGGGCATCCTCTTCTATAGGTGAAATAGCCATGCGCAGCATGCCTTCCATAAAGCCACGCATAATAGCAAGTAGCCTGTGTGATGGTATCTTTGTAATAGGCTCAGAGAAGTCGTAGTAGTCTTTATATTTTATTGCCTCCAGTTCTTTATCGGTCAGTACCTTGCTTTGTACGGTTGCAGTGTTTTCAAACAGCTTACGTGCGCGTGCACGAACTTCGGCATGCTCGTTCACCATTTCAGCTATAATATCCCGTGCTCCCTGCAGTGCCTCATCATCGGTCTTTACCTGCTCGTTAATAAAGGCTGCTGCTTCGGTCTGCAAGTTTATATTGCCCTGTTCCAGTATCAGCAGTGCAAGTGGTTCCAATCCGTTCTCTCTTGCTGTCTGTGCTTTTGTTTTGCGTTTTGGTTTGTAGGGCAGGTACAGGTCTTCAAGGCCGGCTATGGTAGTGGCATTGTTTATCTTTTCCTGCAGTTCTTCGGTCATCTTACCTTGCTCGGTAATGGTCTTTTCTATAAATGCTTTGCGTTCAGAGAACTCTTTCTGAAAGTTGGCTTCGTCCTGTATGTTCTGTATCTGTACCTCATCGAGCGCACCTGTTTTATCTTTACGGTATCGCGCTATGAATGGTATGGTAGCTCCCTCTGCAAGCAGTTCCAGTACTGCTGTTACATCCTGTCTTCTTAAATTTAATTTGCTGGCTACGCCCGGTATGAATTCTGTCATGTTGTTCTGCTTGGATTGCGAATGTAGGGCGCAACAATGACTCTAAAAAAGATATTCTTTAGTAATGTTTAATATTTGCAAGGGTAGCAAGGAAGTGACCTAATTGACAGTTTTTTTACACTTTAACTAATGCAATTATTTTATCATTCAGATCTTTTGGATCAAACGGTTTGGTAACAAAATCATTCATGCCCAGTCCCAGGCATTTTTCCTTTTCACCGCTCATAGCATGTGCTGTCAGGGCTATTACAGGGATGTCTTTTTTAAGTTCTTTCCTGATAACAGTTGTTGCTTCGTAGCCATCCAGTACAGGCATCTGGATGTCCATCAGTACCAGGTCATATTCCTTTAGTTTTAGTTTCTCTATGGCTATTTTGCCATTATCGGCAGTTTCCAGTTCGAAACCGTAATTTTTTGAAAAGTGCTTTACCAGCGTCTGGTTCAGGACATTGTCTTCGGCATACAATATCCTTATTTTTCTTGTCTGCTCTTTATCATTGTCCCGTTGTGCTAATTGTTGAACCTGTGTAGGTACAGTTTTTTGTTTTGGGAAAGTAATAGTGAATGAAAAGACCGACCCTTTACCTACTTCGCTTTGCACAGATATAATACCGTCATATAGTCCTACTAGGCTCTTTACTATACTAAGGCCGAGACCTGTTCCTCCATGTTGTCTTGATGTTTCTGCGCTGGCTTGTGTGAAACGCTCAAAGATCATTGCCTGCTTATCATCAGGTA
>JAOQAP010000113.1 GCA_025963465.1 Flavipsychrobacter sp. | reverse complement strand
ACCATATAGATACAGCAAACCACCGAGGGACAGGAATATAAAAACTACGATCATCTGCAGAAAGCTAAGCGTCAGCATGTTCTTCCTGGAGTCTTTAAGATTGCTTACACTTATATTCTTCTGCATCATTTCCTGGTCCAGCCCGGTCATGGCAATGGTAATAAATGCACCGCCCAGTATCTGCTTCAGGAAGAAGGTCGGGCTTTTAGGATTTGTCTGCAGCAGGTGTGTGTATCCTTTATCTGTCATTGCCGTCCATGCACTACCCATGTCATAGTTCAGCGAATGGATGATATACCCTACACATACTATAAGCGCCAGCAGCATAAATGTGGTCTGCAGCGTATCTGTCCATACAATAGTCTTTACCCCGCCACGATAGGTGTATAACAGTATCAGCCCAAGGATAACAATAGCAGTCACTTCAAATGAGATACCCATATCCTGCAGCACGAATTTCTCCAGTACCTTGATCACAAGATACAGGCGTAATGTAGCGCCCAGTGTACGCGAAAGAATAAAGAACAATGCCCCTGTCTTGTAGGAAGTAGCGCCCAGCCTACCTTCCAGGTAGGTATAAATAGAGGTGAGCTTTAGTTTGTAGTAAAGCGGCAACAGGATATAGGCTACCACAAAGTAGCCTATCACATAACCAATGACCACCTGGAAATAATCGAACCCCGCCTTGCCTACAGTTCCCGGCACAGAGATGAACGTCATACCGGATAACGATGTGCCTATCATACCAAAGGCTACCAGTGTCCAGTTGCTGTTGCGGTTGCCAATGAAAAACGATTCATTGTTGGAGTGGCGCGAGGTATAAAAAGCTATACCCAGCAACACAGAAAAATAAATAAGAATTATAAAAAGCAGTATAGCAGAACTCATATAATAAAGTAAAAGGCTTTGCCCGATACGGCAAAGCCTGCAAATTAAGTTATTTTGTCATTTTCATTAAAAGCCCGCGCAAACACCTGCATGTATGATCAATGGTTGATTGGCATAAGGACTATAAGTGCTATTCAGGAAATCGTGCGACAGCTCTACAAAGAACGACACCCGGCCACCCAGCGGCTGTTTGATACCTGCACCTAACAGTAAGCAATCTGCAGTAAGGTTCTCTTTTTGGTAGATCACGTTGCTTGGGTTATTGGGATCATTGGCCGGCGCGGTGTATTTAATAAAGTCATGCTCCAGCGTACCCGTCACATACAGGCCTCTCCATACAATATACCTTGCCCATAAGTTAGGATAGATGATCCGTTCTTTAACAGAATAATCCTTAGAGCCAAGGGTAAACACATAGTACTGGTAATACAAATAACCTAACCCTACACCTGCGGTGAAATTGTGGAAAAAATTGTAGCCTACCATCGGAGAGATACCAGCCAGTGCATTGCCTGTGCTGTAATAACCATTGAGGCCGCCACCCACTACCAGCTTGCTGGGGTCGTATCCTTTTTCACGCTTTGTCTTTTTGTGATAGCCGGCTTTGCCGGAGCTTGTATAGACCTCCTGGGCTGATGCATAGGTAAACCCGGCACACAGCAACAAAATGAAACAGATCTTTTTCATATTAAAAATTGTATGTACGAAGTTAAGGTAAAATGAGCTTTTATAACGCTTGCTACATTATTTATGCATTCATTAAGATTTTGCCCGGATTTAGTATGCCTTTAGGGTCAAAAACCTGTTTTATCTGTCTCATCAGCTGCAGTTGCACCTCCGGAAAGGCAATATCCATGTATTCCTTTTGCACCAGGCCTATACCATGCTCCCCGCTTATGGTACCGCCCATGCGCACCACCTCTTTAAACAGCCGCCTTATGCCCAATGTTAGTTTTGTGTTCCAGGCTTCGTCGCTCATGTTCCCTTTTACTATGTTCACATGCAGGTTACCATCGCCCGCATGCCCGTAGCATACCGATTGGAAGCCATATTCTCTCCCCAGGTCTTTGATGATCCTCAACAGTTCCGGCAGCTCCGCACGAGGCACCACCGTATCTTCTTCCTTGTATATGGAATTACTTTTCACTGCCTCTCCAACTTTTCTTCTCAGTGTCCATAGCATTTGCTTCTGCTCATGGCTGTCGGCAAACAATATCTCACCTATATCGTAGGGCTGCACAATAGCCGATATGGCTTCTGCATCCCTGTATAGCTCCTCCATATGGTTACCATCTACTTCTATCAGCAGGTGCGCAGCAATATCGTCAGGCAGGTCTATGCCTGTTGAGTTTACATAGCGCATAGACCACTCTAACGCATCACGCTCCATAAACTCCAGTGCTGATGGGGTGTATCCCCCAAGGAATATGGCGTTCACAGCTTCACATGCCTCCGTAGCAGAGCGAAACGGAACCAATAAAAGCAGGTCATGCTTTACAGCAGGTATCAATCGCAAAACTATTTTTGTAATGACCCCCAACGTGCCCTCACTGCCTACCACTAGTTGGGTAATATTATACCCTGTTGCATTCTTCAGCACATTGGCTCCTGTCCACATTATCTCGCCATTAGGCAATACCATTTCTATATTCAGCACATAATCTTTCACCACACCATACTTCACCGCGCGTGGCCCACCTGAATTTTCCGATACATTGCCACCAATAAAGCAGGATCCTTTACTTGCAGGATCCGGTGGGTAGAACAATCCTTCTGCTTTCAGGTGCTCCTGCAGCTCCTGGGTGATCACACCCGGCTCAGTCGTCACCTGGAAGTTACGTTTGTCTACATGCAATATCCTGTTCAATCGTTTCATATCCAGGGACACACCACCATGTACAGGCAAAGCACCGCCGCTAAGTCCTGTACCTGCGCCACGTGGGGTAACAGGTATGTTATGTTCATTACAGTATTTCATAATACTGCTTATCTCTTCCGTAGTATTGGGTTGCAATACTATTTCCGGCAGGTAATGCAGGTCTTCTGTCTGGTCGCTGGCGCAGCGGTCCAGGTTCTCCTCATCAGCAAGCACATATTTTTCTTCCAGTATGGTTTTAAAAAAAGTGACGTCTGCAGACGTGATCTTGTTAAATGGCATGGGAAATAAATTAGTGAGTTTTCCGCTGGTGAAATTAGGTAATTAAACGAAAAAGCGCCTGCAAAACATAGTTTGCAGGCGCTTCTCACTTATACGCTACTCTTTTTATTTGTTTACCTGGATACCGGTCATTCTTGATACTTTCTGCTCCTTGCGCTCAGCACGACGCATTTTTCTCATTGATTTTTTATACACATGTTTTGATACTTTTTTGTATGTTTTGTTGGTGCTGTTAGGATAGTTACCTGTGTATTCAGATGTATATTCTACATTGATATTAGCAGCAACATCTACCGGTTTATTGTTACATACAGTTACATTATCAGCCTGTGGCGTAACAGTAACCCTGTAATCCTGTGGTACAAACTTTGCTTTCTTTACAGAGCGCAGCAACAATGGTTGAGATGGATGTGAATCAGATGTTTCATTCATCGCCATTCTTTCTTCGTCAGTTACATGCTTATTCTTTCCTTTTTTGTGATAATAAACATAGCTTTCTTTAGTTTCTACGCGCTCTTTCACACTCGCTGCAGATTGAGAGATCACCTTTGGCTCACTGGTAATGGTCACTGGCATTTGCGTACATGCTACATTGTTTTTAGTGTCCATGCTGTTCATGGCAAATGAATTACCGCATTTTGCCATAAAGTAAACTGAAGAACCATTGTCTGAAGTTATCTTCCAGGCCCTGTAACCGTTCTCGTTACCCTTCAACTGTGTATAAGAAGAGTTATAGCCGCAACCGCCCATATTGCCGGTAGTACCGTCAGGTAACGTTACCATGCTAATGTTTGACAGCCTTACATCTGATATACCGCTTTCAAAACCCGCACCCATCAACAGGTTGTCCATTTTTTGTTTCTGCCTGCCTTCTGTTCGGTCTACTTTTCTCATTGCGCTCAGTACCTCTTCCGGTGTCCTTTTGTTTTGCAGGCATGGGAATTCAGGATTCGTTCCTAGCGTCTTTACCACTTTTGGGTCACCCGTCTTATTGAAGTTGTACAACGGATCTTTGTCTTGTGCGAAGCAGGATGACGCAGCCATTAGTGCTCCGATAAATAATGCGTATTTCATGGTTTTTAGTTTTTAGTTTAGAATTTGTTCCTGCTAACAGGCTATAAAATACAATGCCAACAACCTCCCGCAACGCTTGACTGGCTTAGTTTACACGCATTTGTTAATTTAATGCTTTAGAAAGCAGTCCTTTATCTTTTTATATTTCCCGTCTCCCCAACTCAGATATTATTACTATCAAAACGCTTCCCCATTCTGCATTTATAGTATGAATTTTTTCTTTATAAAATCTTTAACAAGGTACTATGCATTGCATAATACTATTTTTTACCTACCTTTGTTTCGAAATTGATAGCAATGGCAGTAGAAAATACGGAATCACAGATGCGCAAGGGCCTGCTGGAACTATGTATATTAGGCATAATACAAAGACACAATGAGGCATACCCCAGCGATATACTGGAGCAATTAAAAGAAGCAAAACTGGTAGTGCTGGAAGGCACATTGTATCCATTGCTTACCCGGCTGAAGAATGCAGGTATGCTTAGCTACAGGTGGGAAGAATCGGTTTCAGGCCCGCCGAGGAAATATTACACCCTGACGATAGAAGGAGTTCAGTTTTATGACCAGCTCCGCACCACATGGGATGAGCTAAGTAAAGCAGTAAATGATCTAACAATTCCACTATAAAAAACACACATATGCAACGTATCCTACAGATCAACATAGCCGGCCGCATCCTGCCAATAGAAGAAGATGCTTACAATATATTAAAGGACTACATTACATCGCTGGAACGACAGTTTAGCGGAGATGATGGTAAAGAGATAATAGAAGACATAGAGAACCGTATTGCTGAACTCTTCTCTATACGCCTGCAGGGCGGCTCTCCAGGCATAGACCGTGCCGATGTAAGAAAAGTAATAGACACACTGGGCGCGGCCAGCGACCTGAATGATGGGCCTAAAGCCTCGTCGCAAGGCAACTACAGGCCCAATTTTACAACCGGCGGCAATGCCGGCAACCAGGGAAATAGTTTTCCGCCACCATACACCCGTGAGCGCCTGTTGCGCGACCCGTATGATAAAGTGATAGGTGGTGTATGCAGCGGCATAGGTCACTATTTTGAAATGGACCCGGTAATAGTAAGGTTGGTGATGGTAGTTCTGTTCCTTGTATTCGGTATCGGGTTTATAGCCTACCTAATTGCATGGGCAGTGATACCTGCAGCCAGAAGCAGGGAAGAACTTTATAACAACGGCAATCCAATGACATTTCATGACATTACCCGCAATGTGAGCGGTGAACTGCAGGATCTGAAACAAAGGGGCGAACAAATGAGCAGGGAGCTACAGGATTTTTTCAGGAAGAAAAAGTAATGAAGCAATAAGTAATACACCAAAAGATATATAACGGTCCCGGTAACCCAACGTTACCGGGATTGTGCTTTTGTAGTACTTTTATACCTTACTACTACCCCGTTTCCTACTCATGAGCAAGTCATATAAACACCTCTTCTTCGATCTCGACCACACCCTTTGGGATTTCGACAAAAATTCAGAAGGCACTCTTCGCCAGTTGTATCATGAATACGACCTGAACAGCCGTGGAATAACCGAATTTGACGAGCTCTATAAAAGCTTTAACCGGCACAATGACCGGCTATGGGACCGCTACCGCAATGGCTATATAAAACGTGAAGAGCTGCGTTGGAAGCGCATGTGGCATATGTTGCTTGACTTCAAAGTAGCTGATACGCCATTATCTCATGAGATAAGTACTGCCTTCCTGGAGATATTGCCTACGCAAACATTGCTGGTGCCACATGCAAAAGAAGTACTGGAACATTGCAAAGACAGGTACCAGATGCATCTCATCACCAATGGCTTTGAAACTACGCAACGACTGAAGCTTCAGTACTCCGGCATTGCCCGCTATTTTTCGCAGCTTATCACTTCTGAAAAGAGCAACAGCATGAAGCCGCATCCGGAGATATTTGAGTATGCATTGAACATCACCGGGGCCAAACCGGAGGAAAGTATCATGATAGGCGATGCAATAGATATAGACATACTTGGCGGCATAAATGCTGGCATGGATACTGTATACTATAACCCGATGAAACTACCGCACCTGCGCAAACCTACCTATGAGATAACGCACTTAGAAGAATTGATGAAGATATTTTAAAACCAACCCCAAACCCCTAAAGGGGCTTACTCTCAGGTTGTAAGTATCACGTTATTGTAGAATAATAAGGGGAAGCCCCTTTAGGGGTTTGGCTATTATTTTATCACTATTTCAGTAACTACTTTATCCTTAAAATATTCGTTGATACGGATGGCCAGCTGTTCTTTGCCAAGGAGGAGTTCCTGTTTCAGCGGGGCTACATCGGTGTATATAGTGAGTACCTTACCATAAAGATTGATATTACGCGTGTATTTAGCGATCGTTTTGC
>JAOQAP010000112.1 GCA_025963465.1 Flavipsychrobacter sp. | reverse complement strand
ATGGATTAACGACCATGCTTTTATGTGCGTTTATCGGGTTGGTTCCGGTTGGCGCATTGTCTTTGTCGGCATACTGGAAACTGAGATCGGGGTTCACCAGGTTGGTCAAAGGGTTTATCCAGAATAGTTCACCTGAGAGCCTGAGCGCCCATGGCAGGTCAGCCAAATTCTTGTTATTAAATACTTTGACGGTAAAATTAGCACCCAGTACCCAGCTACTCACATTAGACGCTTTTTTTGAGATAGAGTCAGTAACGTTTGTCCGCAAAAACGATTCCATAAGGTCAAGATAAGCTACGGTCTTCCATTTCGGCTCTATTTCTGAAGGATTGTTACGAACATAAAAGAGGTTTTGGTGCAGGTTCAACTTCACATTCGCAAACTGATACAGGTCCAGCCGGTTCACATAGCTTACCGGATTAGTGATCGTAGTATCATAGGTATGCAACGAACCGACATTTGAAGAAATGTATCCTTCCATATAGAAGTTATGGAAAAATACCAGATTCTGTTTCGCAAATGAATCATGATGTCTGTTTATATTAGCCCGTATATAGGTTTGTGTAAACCCGGCAGGATTATCATCCGTAATGTAAGGCAACCCACCATATATTGTTCCCGTCAGGCTGAAGCCCGGCTTGCTGGAAAGAGGTATTACCGTAACTACTTTAGTGGCAGCACATCCTCCGTCTGTATATGTTATGATTACCCGGCCTAGGCTTGCGCCTGTTATTATTCCAGATGCTGGAATTATCGAAGCATTAGTATTACTACAGCTCCATGTACCCATACCAGAACTGGTCAAAGTCGCTGTTTTTCCTACATACACAGCGTTGCCTGTTATCGCATCGGGGTTGGTCTTTACAGTTACTACTGTAGTGGTTGTACAGCTGTTGGCATCTGTAAATGTTATGATAGCTGTACCTGCGCTTACACCTGTTGCAGTACCTGAGTTATCTATAGTTACTGCAGTATTGCTGCTGCTCCATGTTCCGTCTCCGGTAGCGTCGGTAAGCCTGGTTGTTTTTCCCATGCATACTTCGGCATCACCGGATATAGGGTCAGGGGCGCTGACTACCACTATAATGGCTTCATGTGTGGTTGTGGTATTATAACTTATAGTTGCAGTTCCAGCGTGCATACCTTTTACAGTACCCGTTGCATTTACGGTAGCAATAGTTGTATTCTCACTGCTCCATACTCCGTTAGGCGTGTTGTTTGTCAAGTGTATGGTGGTGCCAGCGCATAGAGTATTTCCGCCCGAAATAGTAGCAAATGCGGAGCAGACCGTGGTGATCATCAGTAAAAATAGAATAATTTTTTTCATGTGTTTTTGTGTTTTCATTGCTTACTCTGGATCCGTTTTCAGCTTCCCGGGTATGTGTCAGTAAAATTTGTGTATTCTCTTCGGTTGAGAAATAGTCATTTATGACCATTTTTTAATTGAGATCAGCCCGCATATGAACGCTTACCAATTGGGCGCTGCTTTTCGCGCCTCTTTTTCTCAGCATGTTCCTACGGTGGTTAGCTACCGTATTTTCGCTGATGAATAATTTCCCTGCTATTTGCTTAGAGCTGAATCCCTCAGCTATATATGAGAGGATCTCTTTTTCCCTGCATGTTAGTGTCATCTTTATTTCAGTATGAGTATTCATAATTCATTTTTTAAATAATGTGTAATATTACTGAGGAAAATAAGAGATGGGTATGGGGAAAACACCCTTTTTAGGCAAGTCATTTTCCACATTGCATTTTCGGGGAGAATCATTTAGCCATATAAATCTTACCTTTGCACACATTTTCAAATTAAAATAATGGCATTACAAGCAGGTATAGTAGGATTACCAAACGTAGGAAAATCAACATTGTTCAACGCGGTGAGCAACAGCGCCAAAGCGCAAGCATCTAACTACCGCTTTTGCACCATAGAGCCGAACATAGGCCAGGTAGATGTGCCGGATGAGCGCCTGGCTAAACTGGCAGAACTGG
Source organism: Flavipsychrobacter sp. (assembly GCA_025963465.1). GTDB lineage: Bacteria > Bacteroidota > Bacteroidia > Chitinophagales > Chitinophagaceae > Nemorincola. The sequence goes on along the minus strand of JAOQAP010000112.1, from coordinate 30,647 downwards.
TACAGCCTCAGCGCATATTGCCTACTACTATAGAATTTGTGGACATAGCAGGCCTGGTAAAGGGCGCAAGCAAGGGTGAAGGCCTGGGTAATAAGTTCCTGGCCAATATACGCGAGGTAGATGCCATAGTGCATGTGATCCGTTGCTTTGAAGATGAGAATATCCTGCGCGATGAGGGCGACATAAACCCAATAGCCGATAAAGAAATAATAGATACAGAGCTGCAGCTGAAAGACCTGGACAGTGTAGAGAAAAAGATACAGCGCGTAGAGAAAATGATAAAGACAGGCGATCCGAAAATAAAAAGGGCGCATGAGGTGCTGCACCAGTGCCGCACACACCTGCTGGAAGGTAAGAATGTACGCGCTATGCAGCTGGAAGGTGATGACCGCGAAGCAATAGCAGACATTTTCCTGCTTACAGAAAAGCCAGTATTATATGTGGCCAATGTAGACGAAGCAGCATTACTTACCGGTAATAAATATTCTGATGCGCTGGTAAAGGTGGCTACAGAAGAAGGCGCACAGGTGATAGTAATGAACAACTCTATAGAAGCACAGATCACTGAGCTGGAAAGCCAGGAAGACAAACAGCTGTTCTTTGAAGAGTATGGACTTACAGAGCCGGGCCTTAACCGCCTGATCCGTAGCGCATACAAGCTGCTGAACCTTGCTACTTACTTCACTGCCGGTGTGCAGGAAGTTCGCGCATGGACGATTCACCGTGGCTGGAAGGCGCCACAGGCGGCCAGTGTTATCCATACAGATTTTGAAAAAGGGTTTATTAAGGCGGAAGTGATCGCTTATAATGACTATGTACAGTATAAGAGTGAAGCGGCATGCCGTGAGAATGGTAAGCTGCGTATAGAAGGTAAAGAATACCTGGTGCAAGACGGCGATGTAATGCATTTCAGGTTCAACGTTTAATTGAAAATCAATAGCATACCGGGATGAAAAAAACTGCAAAGCTTTCTTTGGGTATTATCATCCTGGTATGTTTATCAGGTTTCCTGGTGTTTAAGTATGCATCGGGAAATATTCCTTCCTCCTCTGTTGCCAATAATAGTAACATCCCAGATAGAAAGATCGCAGACCTGTGGAACACACATGCTGTGGATAGTGCTGTATCCTTATTACGGTCAGGCTATATAGTATTGCGCCTGGGGCAGGGCGCAGATAGCTACCTGCTATCACAGATGAATCAGAAAGACAAAACATATTCCCATTGCGGCATAGTAATGATCGAAAATGGATATCCCTTTGTATATCATAGTATTGGTGGAGAAGACAACCCAGATCAACGGCTGAGAAGAGACTCTGCGAATTTCTTCTTTTCACACCAGCACAATATGGCTTTCTCTATTGTTCGTTACGACCTTGCTACAGACAAAGTGGATGAATTGAGGCAGGTGGTGTACCAGTATTTCAGGCAGAGGCCAAGATTTGACATGCAATTTGACCTTATTACTGATGATAAGATATACTGTGCCGAGCTCGTTTACAAGGCAGTGAACAAAGCAATGCATGATACAGGCTATATAAGACCTACCCGGTTTATGGGCTACACCTTTGTGGGTATCGATGACCTTTTTCTCAATCCTCATGCCCATATCGTTTGGCAAACGAAATTTAAATAGATACCTTTGCGCTCAAATAAAGATATAAAATGAAGAAAATACTGGTTGCGTGCTCCACATTGCTTTTTGTAGCTGTAATGGCTTTAAGCTGTAATAAAAACTCCGCTAAAGATGTAGCTACTACATGGTTGACCAGCTTTTATCATTTAGACTACGAAACGGCCAAGACCATTTCTACAGAAGACACAAAAACGCTCATCGCATCTCTCCAGCAGTTTACCAGCATGGTACCTGATTCTAACAAAAAAGAGATGAAGAAAATAGTGATCACTGTAAAGGACGTAAAAGAAGAAGGTGATAAAGCGATAGCTAAGTATACTACATCTGACAGCCCTGAAAAAGAGCAATCTTTGAACCTGGTAAAGCAAAACGGTAAATGGCTTGTACAGTTCTCTAAAAATGACCAGATGAGCGGTGCCGGTGACCCGGCTGCAGATCAGCAGCCAGCGGGCGCAGATAGTGCAGGCACAACAAATGCCGGCAATGCACCCGTCACAGATACTACTACCATGCATTAAAAAGTAAAGCATTAAATAATTTTCCGGAAGGCTGCTGATATAGTAGCCTTCTTTTTTTATATTTATGGTCTATGGTGCTCAACTATGTTTGGATAGCGTTCTTTCTTGTTGGTTTTGTGGTAGCGGTCATTAAGGCTTTTGTCTTCGGGCAAACAGGCCTTATGGCAGAAATGCTTACCGCATTATTTGATGCTGCAAAGAACGGCTTTGAGATATCTCTTGGCCTTGCCGGTATCATGTCTTTGTGGCTGGGTATTATGAAGGTGGGTGAGAAGGCTGGCGTAATTACTACGTTCTCCCGGTTGGTATCACCATTATTCAGAACACTCTTTAAAGGTATACCCAAGGACGGCCCTGCTTACGGCAGCGTAATGATGAACCTCTCTGCAAACATGTTGGGACTGGACAACGCCGCCACACCTCTGGGCCTGAAAGCGATGGGCGACCTGCAGGAGCTGAACCCTGAAAAGGATACTGCTACAGATGCCCAGATCATGTTCCTGGTGCTCAATACTGCCGGCATCACGCTTATTCCTACTTCTGTAATAGCTATGCGCCAGGCAATAGCCCTGGAGCAGCATGTACAGAATTTTAATGCCGCAGATATTTTCCTTCCCACGCTTATTGCGACTTTCATAGCTTTCCTGTCAGGCATGACCATTGTTGCCTTATACCAGCGTATCAATTTGTTCAAGCTGCCTGTTATTCTTTTTGTATGCGGTTTTGGCGGGCTTATTGCTTTATTGCACTACTCGCTGTCTCAGATGCCTGCCGATAAAATGAACCAGGCCATAGGCACTATAGGTAGTTGTGTGATCTTATCTATCATTATGCTGTTCGTAGCTGCCGGCATGATAAAGCGCCAGAATGTATTTGACAATTTTATAGAGGGTGCAAAAGAAGGCTTCGGTGTTTCACTGCGCATCATCCCATACCTCATAGCCATGCTTATCGCTATCAGCGTCCTCCGCTCTTCAGGTTGTATGGATTATGTTATCAATAGTATCGCATATGTAGTGGGTCTCTGCGGGCTTAATACAGATTTTGTACCTGCACTTCCTGTAGCGCTTATGAAGCCGTTAAGCGGCAGCGGAGCGCGTGGATTGATGGTAGATGTAATGAGGCATTACGGAGTCGCTTCCTTCCAGGGCAAGGTCGCTGCCATCATCCAGGGGTCCACGGAAACAACCTTCTATGTGCTTGCCGTATACTTTGGCAGCGTGCAGATAAAAAATACCCGCCACGCGCTCGTATGTGGCCTTGTTGCTGATCTTATAGGGCTTGTAGGTGCAATAGTTGTAGGCTACATATTCTTCTGGCATAAATAAAGGCCGGCCACATGGCCGGCCTTATAAAATATTTGCAGTAAAGAGAATTAATTGACAGGCTTGACGGACACAAATGCACTTGTTTGGTCCCATTCCATTTTAAAGCCATCGTTCTGTACGGTAATCGTGAACGTTTCCACTACTTTGTCAATATGCTTTGCAGCTATTGCCGCATCAAGCACATTGCTTGATTTTATATTCTCGTATTCAAATGCGCCCCATTGTTTCAGTTTGCTGTTCAGTATCACTATCCATTCCACTTTATCAGGAATAATGAACATAGTATAGGTGCCGGCTTTTAGTTTGTTGCCTGCAAACATACAGTCTTTAATTACTGTTACTTCTGTAGCTTCATCAGCTCCTGCACGCCACACTTCTCCGTAAGGTTGCAGTGCGCCAGCGCTTTTCTCGCCGAATATCAGTCGCCCTCTTTTAGATGGTTGTCCGTAAGTGATACTTACGTTTGCACCTTTTACTGTAGTGTGAGGGCTTACACGTGATTTATCTTTTGCACATACGCTGCCAATGGTCATGAGCAGTACTAACGCAACTGATAATGCTTGTTTCATGCAGATCGTTATTAAATAAAAATGAAAAATGGCCGGAGTATTATTCCGGCCATTGATATAAAAAAGAATTGAAAATTAGTTTGCGAATTGTACTGGCAACTGCACGCTCCAGTCATTTATTTCCATCAACACACCATCGTTGTTAGGTGTCATTGTCAATGATGGAACAGAAGTTGTTGCATGTTTTGCAAGAGCCCATGTGCCCAGAACTACTTCACCTGCGGTATTGTTTTTCGATGGTTTTGTTACCACGAATGTCCATTCGCCGCCAGATGCTTTTGTAGTTACAGAGTAAGTACCTGCTTTCAGTTTTTGTTTATTGCCACCTATCAGGCAGTCTTTGGTTACTGTAAGCTCAGTAGTGCCGAACACAACTTTGCCGTCTGTAGTAGTAGGCTGGGTGTAAGTAACTGATATGTTTTTACCCTTTACAGTTTTAGAATCTGCAGAATTCTGGTTTTCTTTTGCGAAAACTCCGGATACGGCCATTATCATTACTAATGCCAGCGATAGTGTTTTTTTCATAAAAAGAGTATTTGTTTAATGATTGGATGATTTGTGTTTACCGAATGAATTATTTAAATGCAAGATAGTATATTTTTTATTATAAAAAAAGACATTTTTGGCGATATTTTTAAAGAATTTTTTTCAGGTGAATAACTCAAGATAATTAATAACTTTTAGTTATAAAATAATTGACAGATGTCTGTTTTTCTCAGAAAATTCAGGTATAGAAACTAAAAACCGGCCTTTGCTGTCTGCAAAAGGCCGGTTTTTAAAATATTGATCGTTATTATTTTTTTGCTTTTGGCGGGGTGTTTACTTTCAGCTTCATTACAGCCCTGCGGTTCATTGCACGTCCCTGTGCTGTTTTGTTGCTTGCTGCCGGGTTTTTAGCTCCGTTGCCTATCGTCTTTATCACCTTCGGATTAACGCCCTTATTATGCAGGTATTTCTTTACTGCTGCTGCACGCCTTATAGACAGTGCTTTATTATATGCAGGAGTACCTGTATTGTCGGTATAGCCGTGTACCTCTACGTTGGTATTCTTATTTTCATTCAGCTCGTTCACAGCTTCTTCCAGTATCGGGTAAGATTCTTTCTTGATCACGGTTCTGTCATGGTCAAATAAGATAGGAGTAGAAACGTCTATTACTGGTTTTACGTCCGGTACTACTTCTTTCTCTTCTTGTACTACGGGTGCCGGTGGTGTTACTTCTTCTTCTTTTTCTTCTGCCGGTTCAAGGGCTGTTACTGCTACCTGCATTTCTTTTGCTTTACACAGGTAAAAACGAACACCAATGTTCACGCCAATGTTATGTGTAGCTACAGATGATGCATTACCCAGCATAGAATTGTAGCTGCCAACTTTGTTTGTGAGCTGGCCATTGTTTGATGAGCTGTTCTGGAAGTTCTGGTACAGGTAATATGCACCGAAGTTCAGTGCTGTCCTGTCAGACAGGTAGAAACTTACAGCTGGCCTGAACAGGAACCCTACCGAACCACTTTTATAAGAGATATTGTCAGAGCTTCCCTTTGCCCTTACACCAAGGCCTACATTATTGCCTTGCGCCCTGAGTGTGTTGAAGTAATTCTGAACATTAGCTGCTGTAATACCATTTGTCAGGTATTGGTTCTTAGTGATCAGCAGGTCGCTTGAGCCGGGCACAACAGCATTATCATAAGTAGATGTAACCGTGCTGCCTGTTGTGTTCAGCTTATAGATCGCTTCATAATCAAAAGAAGCATCTGTGCTATACACATTCTTTTCTACAAGGTTGAACATAAGGCCGGCATCAGCTGTGAAGCCAACCGTCTTAGAACATCTTACTTTGTACTTCAACAGCAATGGGATATTGAAGTTGCGAATATTCAGCGATTCAGTGATACCGTGATTAGCTGTGATCACTTGTCTGAATGTATTGCCAGCATAATCTGTAGACTGGAACTCAACATGGAAGTTGTCCATGCTTACCTGTCCGTTCTGCGCCATATACCATAAGCCGGTACCTAAGCCCCAGTGCTTGTTCTTATTGAAAAAATAGTTGATCTCCGCATCTATGCCTATCGATGTTCCGCGGGTGAATTTCATCTCAGATGCAGTACCATTTACTGCATTTTTATAATGGCTGTTTACATTGTCAGAAGCAATGTCCTGCAGCAGTACACCGCCTGTAACATTGACGTCAAGACACCAGTTAGAAAGCATCTTGTCGGCTTTGAACTCCTTTTTGATCTTTGGAGCCAGGCCTGCACGGCTTGTATTATGATCACTTTCTGGATTGATATTTTGTGCCTGTGATTGGTATGCACCTAATACAGCAATAAAGATCAGCGTAAGTTTTTTCATCAAATATTGTTTTAAAGTTCAGTGGCAGCGCACCGTAGTGCTTTGCTTCTTGTTACTTAGTTGTTAGTTTTTAATAAAACGGGCAGTAGCAATTTTTACATTATCCTGTGAGCAGCTAACTATATAAGCGCCTGCTGGAATACCGGTAACATCAAATTCCATATTGTTTGCAGTACCTGACCATGTCTGTACAGTCTGGCCCAGCATGTTGATCAATGATACTTCAGTAGTGCCGTTGTTTGCGCCGTTGATAGCTACGCTTACAATGCTCTTTGCCGGGTTAGGATATACTGTAAGGCTTGTATTGTTACCTGCCTGCATGTTCTTAACTCCAAGCAATGTGTTGTAGTATGTTTTTTGAGTGCAGCCACTCTTTGAAGTTTTTACCCAGTACAGCTTATTGTTCATGTCAGGATTGCTGACAGGGTAGCTCTGGAATACTTCATTCTTAAAATCTGTAGATGCGAATGTCGCTGCATCATCATAGCCCCACTGATAGCTGTCTACGTTATTGTCAAGGTATACGAACTGCTTGTTGAAGTAAACTACTTTACCTGTAGGTGCTACACTTGAGCTTACGGTCACACTTACAGACTGTGTGCTTACGCAGCCTGAGCCTGATACAGTAGCTGTAAGCTTGATAGTTGCGATACCGGAGTGAGGGAAGTTAACAATAGTGTATTGTCCGCTGTTACCTGTAGCCACTATAGTAGCATTGATAGCGCTCCAGCGATAAGTTACGCCTGCCGGTGGTGCAATTGTTGCGCCAAAAAGCTGGTTGTTCGTGCCTGAGCATAATGTAGAGGATGCAGAGCTGGTAATTGCGCTGATAGTTGGCTCAGGGTCTACTGATACCATTACGTTTGCAGTGCTTGTGCAGCCAACCGCTGTAAGTGTATAAACATAGGTAGCGGTCAGTGTTGAGCTTGTCGTGTTTGTCAGCATTTCGCTGATGTTGCCTGTGCCTGATGATGCACCCGGTGTAATACCTGCAATTGCTGCACGCGACCATGTGAAGGTAGTACCTCCCAGGCCTGCTGTAGGTATGTAACTGAATGTAGCACCGCTGCATATTGTATCAGCAGCATCAGATGACAGCGTTGGCATTGGGTTCACGTTCACTATTACGTTCTGGTTGTTGCTGCAGCCATTAGCTGTTATCGTATAAGTGTAAGTAACCGCCAGTGTATAGTAAGTAGTATTTGTCAGTACTTCCATTGGGTTATCAATGCCGCTAGCCAGTGGATTAGAGATGCCTCCTGTGAACAGGCGCTCCCATTCAAAAGTGGCTCCGGGGAAAGCGCTGGTTGGTGTATAGCTGAATACCGAACCGTTACAGATAGTATCTGCAGTAAGTGTGCTGCTAAGTGTAGGCAATGCTTTCACCTCTACGAATATGGTAGAAGTAGCAGTATCAAAACCATCAAATATCTGTACAGTAAAACTGTCCGCACCTGCAAAACCTGTTGTAGGTGTGTAAGTAAGACCTGAAGGATATATAGTGCCGCCGGTAGAAGTAGTGCTGGTCACAAAACCGCCCACAGTACCATTCGATGGTGCATTGGTAATGATCCATGTTTCTGTTTGTCCTGCATCTGCATCATTGATGGCGAGCATAGTATCTACAGATGTAGCCATTGAATTCTGGCAAACTGATAATGCCTGCGAGTTGCCATTTACAAACACCGGTATATTGTTCACCGGCTGCGCCGATGCTGAAAAGCCAAGTATTAAAGTGCCGCAAAAAAGTAGCATTCGTCTCATACTATTACTGGTTTTATTTTACTGTTAATTAGAATTATGTGGATAAAAACACACTTCGTCACAGCTGGGCCATGGCGAATTATTGCGAAAAGTAATTAAATAATCCTGAAATCCAAAGCTATTACCATGTTATATGTTAAAATTATATGTAATCGTGCTCGATGCTATATAATATAATAATTATGATACATTTGTATTCATAGCACTGAACTATCATTAAGTAGGTTTCAGGGGAAACTCATCATTAAGCAAATCACTGTTCAACTATATTTCGTAGCTTTTCGCCCTTATGTTGTCACCTGCCCAATATTATAATCAGCAAAAAGAACATTTTTCTCATTTACTCGCCAAAACGACCCAAACCGGAAACCGCATAGCCATGCTTCGTTTATGGGTGATAATAGCGGATATCGTTCTGGCTATATGGGTAATAAAAAGCCACAATAGTGGATATTGGTGGGCTGTATGTGCTGTTTTTGCATTATTTCTCGTGCTGGTGCGCATACATCAGCATCTTTCAGAGCAAAAAAGGCTCTATCAGCTACATCTTTCCATTATTGACAATGAGCTAAAAGCGCTCGAAGGCGATTTCAGCATGCTTCCAGATGGTGGGCAATTTACAGATATATCACATCCGTATTCTTACGATCTCGATATTTTTGGAAAGGGTTCCGTTTACCAGATGTTGTGCCGTATCGTGACTATTGGCGGTACCACAGCACTTGCCGCCCGCCTGTCATCCATAATATTGAAAAAGGAGCAGATCACAGAACGGCAGGAAGTGGTCAGTGAGCTTGCAACATTGCCCGATCTGCTGCAACAGTTCAGGGTGGCAGGTAGCATGGAACCGGAAGACCCTAAAGACAGGCCAAGGCTGGAAAAATGGCTGCAGGAAGAGGACATGTTCATCAACAGCAACATTATTCGCACTCTGGCTGTATTAATGCCTGCACTGTCTGTAGCCTGTATTGTTTATTCTGTAATTACCGGTGGGTTGTTCCCCGGATTTGGCCTCCTGGTAGTCATCAACTGGACGATACTGGGCATTTTTCAGAAAAAGATAAAGCCGGCTATTGTACAGGTGGGTAACGGGGAACAGTTTATAGATAAGCTGGAGCATTTACTGGAGAAAATAGCGCCGGTCAACTTTAAAACCGCAACACTGCAGCGGGCTGCTACCAATGCTAAAAGTTCTTTAGTGCACATTGCCCGCTTCAAGAGCCTGATACGCCTGTTTGACAGCCGGGAAAATGTTTTTCTCGGCCCGCCGTTGAATTCGCTGTTCTTGTTCGACCTGTACTGCCTGCTGAGATTGGAAAGCTGGCGCAAAAAGCACAAAGATGTTTTGCAGGAGGCTATAAATGATTCGATAGACTTTGATGTCTATGTTAGCTGTGCGGTATATGCTTTCAATAATCCCGGTAATACATACCCCCGGATCACCACAACCGGTACAGAGATAACAGCCCGAAACCTTCGTCACCCGTTGTTGGCTCCAAAGACCGCTATAGGTAATAATGTAAGCATAGGCAGGCAGGAGCAGTTCTACCTGCTCACAGGTGCCAACATGACCGGGAAAAGTACATTTATACGAACCCTTGGTGTGAGCAACGTATTGTGTAATACGGGACTACCACTACCGGCGGAAGAGCTTACTATGCCCCTGCTGGACTTGTATACTTCCATGCGCATCACAGATTCTGTGCAGGACGATATTTCGTACTTCCGTGCAGAGCTCAATCGTATCAAGACAATAATGGACAAAGTGCGTGCATCGCCTCATCCTTTCCTTGTATTGCTTGACGAGCCCTTACGCGGCACCAACTCTACAGATAAGCAACAGGGCACCCGCTCTATTGTAGAGACCCTGCTCACCTTTCATGCTATAGGCATTGTAGCTACGCACGATACAGGCCTGTGCGATATGGAACAAAACTACCCGGGTAAAGTAAGCAACTATAGCTTTGAAAGTAAAGTGGAACAAAACGGACTGTCATTCGATTTTAAGTTGAAACCCGGTGGCTCCACATCTAACAATGCGACTATACTCATGCGCCAGATGGGTATTATAAATTAACAAGGGCACGCTTTTTAGGAATAAAGGATTATAGTAGTATTTTTAAACCATCAATCTCCACATTATGAAGAAGATATTATTGCTGATACCCGTTTTACTTGTCGTTGTACTTATGGCAGCAAAGTGCGCACCTCCCAAAGAAGGAGGCATTAAATTCTATGATAAAACATGGAATGAAGTATTGGCAAAAGCGAAAGCGGAACACAAGCCTATCTTCCTCGATATTTATGCATCGTGGTGCGGCCCGTGCAAAAAGCTGAAGAAAGAATCATTTACCGATAAAGATGCCGGAGCATATTTCAACGACCATTTTATAAGCACGTCATTTGATGGCGAGGTAGGGGATGGAATTATGCTCGCACAGAAATTTAAAATAGAAGGCTATCCTGCATTATTCATACTGGATGAGAAGGGTAATATACTCACCACTTCACTTGGATACCTGACCGCCGCCGAGCTGATACAATTCGGTCAGCAGGCAATAAAAAAATAAGCATCACCAAAACCGGAAATTTGTCTGCACAACCCAATAATCCGCTGCATGGCATTACGCTGGAGCAGATACTCAATCACCTCGTTGCTCACTATGGCTGGGAGGTAATGAATGAGCGTGTTCGTATCAATTGTTTCTACGAAAACCCAAGTATAAAGTCCAGCCTGAAGTTTTTACGTGCCACTCCATGGGCACGAAAGAAAGTAGAGGATCTGTATCTGCAGAGCCTGGGTGAATAGATATTCTACAAAAAGGAATAGCCTTCCACAAATTGGGTAATGTGTTCACCCGGCATTTCCTGTCAGCTGAAAACACAACCATTAATTTTAAGTTAAATTCAAAATTGTTTTTCCGCTTTTATAGCCGGTTTTGGCAGGTATATGTACCTAAAAAACGTTCATTAACATCGTCTGGCACACCTTTTGTATTACTGTAGAAAAAAGAAACTCCTATGAACAAGAGAGCCGTAACATACTTCAGCAAGAACAAAGCACTTAAGATATTGGAACACCCGACTGAGGTTTCCTTACAAACTTTATTAAGCGCAACATTCGCTATATCGCGCAGCCGTGTAGTGAAGAATCACATACAGAAAACGTTGCTTGATCTTGCAGCGCCACAATACCGCTTGTCTGCATAATTACTAAAATAAACTTTGATATAATGATGCCTGTTCTTCCTTAGAAGGATGATGATCATCTGTAAATAATATGCTACTGCCGCACATGTGCGGCAGTATTTTTTACGCAGAATTATAAGCTGAGGGAATAGACCATAGGCATAAAAAAAGCCCCCGATGATCGGGGGCTCTATAAACGAGGTCTGAAAAACTTAGTTGTTAGGAGTGCTGGTAACGTATGGTGCAGATATTACACCGTTTACGAAATGCACACCAGCCAGTGATTCTATAGTGCTGATATCAACCTTGTGGTTAGCCAGCTTGTCTTTTGAAGTGTATGGCTCTATGTTATGGAACTGGTAGCACAGGTATTCGTCAGTGCTTGGTATGTAGATCACCTTCCAGCACCATTCAGGTACTATCACGTTATTATCACGGCCTATTACCCAGTTGCGGCCTACTGTGCCTGCAAACACTTTTACTTTCTTGAATTTCTTAGCTTTTACTATTTCTTTCTCATGCAGCTTTTCCCATAGGGCCTTGTGCAGGTTCTTTGGCATAGGCATCATGTTCGTGTAGTAGTAGCTTTCTACAAAGGCATCTTTATCACAGGTATTCTCATCAGAAGCCATCATCTGTGCATTGTCAAACAATGAGTTGTTGTAGTCATCTTTAAGAGAAGAAAACTCAGGAAGCTGAGGGTCAGTAGCCATTGTAATGCCATTTTCGCCCTTTGTTTTCAGGCAATTGAACATGTCCGGAGTTAACGAATAAATTACTAATGCTGGAATGTGCTGGGACTTTGAAAAGTAAGAAGTGTAATTCGTGTTCCTGATCTTCACAATATCCTGGGCATAAGAATTAAAACTGAGAACAACGAACAATATCGTCATCAGTTTCGTGGTATTTTTCAGTATTCCTTTTTGCATATAAGCCTTTTATTCAAGTTAACAATTTGAGAAAATGGATTGTCAGCGATAAAAATAGAACTTTCGGTGAATTTTTTATAATTAAATCCCAATTTTTACAACAATAATTAAAATTTAGTTCGTTTACATACATTCCACTGTTGTTTTTTCAGTACGGAGAGGTCATTTCATCGCATATTTTATTAATTCTGCTTCCATCAGGTTATAAACCTGTTTCTTCAGCTGAGGCAGGTCTTCCATTTTCATCCCATCGGTTGGTACCGGGGCTAAATAGACCACGCGGTTACGTCCCGGCCATATTTTCCACCATGCGCTGTAGTGCCAGCGGTGCACAGTATCAGGCAGTATCATGGGAAAGATGGGTGTTTGCGTATTGATAGCAAGGCGGAAAGCACCATCATAAAATTCTTTGAGCGGAGCGGGTGTCTCATTAAATGTACCTTCCGGGAAAATGATGATATTACCTTCTTTGTTCAGCACACGCCACAGCAGGCGCAGGCTCTTGGCGCGGCTGTGCGGGTTGCTCCTGTCTACCATGATCACTACCTGCTTGTAGATAAAGCCAACAACAGGGATCTTGGACACCTCCTTCTTGCCCAGGGCACGAAAGAAGCCCGGAATACCGGGAAATATGATAAGCGTATCCAGGTAAGAAATGTGATTGGCTACTATGACGTAACGCCCGGTACGCGGTCTTTTCCCAATGATCTTCACAGGCATGCCTATCAGCCACAGCCAGCCTATGCACCAATAGCGGATGATAGTATAAATAGCTTTGCGGGAAGTGGCATTATTGCCGAGGCTGATGAGTACAAAGAACGGGAACGCCAGCAATATGCTCACTGCAAAGGTGATGATCACATAAGCAGTATAAAATGGCTGAAGTACTTTTCTTACCATAGAGTGTTAACTGGCGTTCATCAGCTGCACGGACGGTATGTTCGGACGGCCTACACCCGGTGTTCTCCATTGCCATGGTATAGTGGCTGCAATAATGATGAGGGCAGAAAATACGCACCAGAAGATCTTTTTGAACTTACGGTCGTCATCCATCAGCTTTTTGGTAGTGCTGTAGCCTATATGCACCAGCGCTATAGCTATGATCATACCCACACCATGTTCTACTGCCCAGAAACGTTTCACAGGATCTTTCATCACATCTCCGCTGCTGAACATGCTGGCATAGCCCCTCATAGAATACAGCATAACGCCTAATAGCAATTGCAGATCGCAAAAGATCAGCAATACCAGCACAGATTGCTTGTTGATAGGCTTGAATTTCTTTTTGCCCACCATGCCCATAAGGCTTTGTATCATCACGATAAAGGCAAACAAAAGAATAAAATAGCGAAGGATGCTGTGTAGGTAGGTGAAGCTTGAAAGATACGACTGCATGTGTGATATGATTTTTTCCGAAATAAAGATAAGGTGTATTTTTTGAACAATAAATTATAAATAGACTATTTATTTTAATGCAATGTTATCGTTACCAACCCATCCGCTCCCTCAATCTCCTGATATGTTCGGTATGATGGCGGCTGTGCCACGCATACATAGCTATCATTTCCCATATAGGGAACTTACGTTTATGCTCAGGGTGAAAATAGGTGCGTTCCCAGTCTGTATTGGATAATGTTTGCAGCAATGCCACCATACGACGGTGCATAGCATGCAGCATGGTCACAGATATATTCACCGGTACTATTTCTGTATCCGGCAGTGTCGCCCATGCCTGCTCGTTATAGGGCTTTACTATAGGGTTATCTTCGGTAAGGGCCAGTTTCAGCCGCACATAGGCATTCATATGGCTGTCTGCCAGGTGGTGCACTACCTGCTGGGTATTCCAGCCGCCTTCGCGGTAAGGCGCCCTTAGTTGCTCCTCATCCATATTCTCTATGCATATGTCCATCCACGATGGCAGCGCGCCAAGTACAGCTATCCATTCCTTCGCCAGTTCGGGTGTCATTGCTACAGGTGGTTCATACCGGCCTATCGGGTATTGGAGCTGTTCCAGCTTATTGTCCATGGTCTGAGAATTATTATGCGAAAATAAAAAAGCTGCCCGGTAAGAGCAGCTTTTTTATTAAAATATTTTTTACTTTTTCGGTTTGGCCGGAGCAGGCTTTACAGCCGGGACTTTATCTGCAGCTTCTATTTCAGATGCAGCTTTGTTTGCCGGGTCTACCGTTCTTACCTTTTCTATGTACATTTTTACGTTTTCCTTATCCTTCTTATTGTAATAGTAGTACATCAGGTATTCGTAGGCTGCTTTCAGGTCATTCTTCTTTTCGTAGTTAGGGCCTACTACGTCCAGCCATTTAATGTAGTAAGGCACAGCACCGCCGGTAGTAGCTTCAGAATCTATAGCGGCTGCAGTACGTGCCTGCCAGTAAGGTGCCGATGGTTGCGTAGGATACTTTGCAAAGAACTCGTTTGATGCTGCCATTGCCTTGTTCAGGTCTTTGCAGTAGTAAAACATAATAGCTCTCCATGCATAGTCACCTGCCTGTGTTTCAGGGTTGGCTTTCACAAGGTTATCATACCAATCTGCAGATTTGCAGTAGTCTTTCTTGGCCTTGAATGCATCTGCTATCGTACGGTATACATCGGTCTTGTTACGTGCAGTATCGCCGCTGATGCCCTTAGTGTAGTAGAATCCTGCTGAATCCAGCATATCTAATTTCAGGAACAACCTGCCTAATTGTATATAGTCGCCTGACATGATCTTCTTAGGGTCCTGCATACCGAAGTAAGAACGCAGATTTTTAAGCGCCTGTACTGAGTCGCCACAATCAGCCTGTGAGTAACCAAGTATACCCATAGCCTCTGTTTTGTTCTCATTGTTCAGCGTGCCGCCATTCAGCAGGTCTTGTGCATACTTTGCAGCATCGCAGCTGCTCTGTGCCCGGTACAGCGCACGCAGGTATTCCAGCTTGTCTGATGCTGTGTTGTCAGACAGATCTATGTATTTTTTTATGTTCTCCAGTGCCTGCTGGTACCTGCCGGAACGCGTATAAGCGTTGGCCAGTTCCTTGTAAGGTAGTGGGTTGGTAGCGTCAGCATCTTTAGCCTTTGCATAGTTGTCGAGTGCGCTTGGGTAGTTATGTGCTTCATACCACAGGTCGCCTATACGTGTAAATGCAAGA
The DNA here is from genome assembly GCA_025963465.1 of Flavipsychrobacter sp. Taxonomy (GTDB): domain Bacteria; phylum Bacteroidota; class Bacteroidia; order Chitinophagales; family Chitinophagaceae; genus Nemorincola. The sequence goes on along the minus strand of JAOQAP010000112.1, from coordinate 15,218 downwards.
GAGTTCTTGGCATCTTTTTCCGTTACATGCTCATAGTTGTTCATGGCATTACCACCACCGCCAGATGTTTTGCGGTACACATCGCCAAGGCCTATGTGTATATCAGCATCATCAGTTTTGGTCAGTGCGTCTGTATACCATGCTATTGCCTGCTGGTAGTCGCCGCCATCAGTATAGGTGATAGCATCAGCTGCGTATTTTTCCTGTACCCAGTCTTTCTTCTTGCCCTTTGCAGCCAGGCCTTTTGCTATTTGCATGCCTTTAGCCGCATCCTTATTTACAAAGGCTACACGTGCGGTACCCGATATATTTGCCGGATCTTCAGGAAACTTTAAGAATGTGGTATTCGCCGTCACTGCATCGCCTGATTCCAGGTAAGACAGGCCAAGGTAGTAGTTGGCAAGTGCATCTTTCTCAGCAAGCGGTGTCAGCGCTGCCTGCGCGCTTTTGAACTTGTGGTAGTTATATAACTTTACTCCTTCGCTGGTGCTCTGTGCGCCTGCACCCAGGGTAATGGCCGAAGCCGCAAGTATCATTACTATTCTTCTCATAACTGGTACGCTCACTGTAGTATTTATTGTTAAACAATTATTGATTATTCACTTTCGCTTCCCTGATGGTGATCTGTTCCTTTAAAGGGAAAAAATGTGCATGCAGAAATATAAGCTGGCCCCTGTAGCTACCTAAGAAATTAGCAAAACCGGTGCCAAGTCCGTGATAGCTTTCCGCATTGATATAAAATAGCTTGCGGGTAAGCGGGTAAGACTTCAAAGCTATATATGCCTGGTATGGCTTGTATAACTGCCCGTCTTTAACATTTTGCAGCGCTACCACCTTTACATTCTGAATAAAGGTGCCGGCCTGCGACGTATCTTCATTGGCGTACACATAACTCATGCCAACGAAACCAATAGCATCAGGGTTTTTAGACACATAGTCTACCACTTCCTTACTGTTTTTGGCAGCAAATACATTGGCTCCCGGCTTGCTGCCTTTTAGCACTGTATCGGTTATATAGCGTAGTGTACTCGATGCCTGATTGTCAAATACCGCAGTATACTTTTTTTTGTACACTCCGCTTAATATGCCATTCAGTGCGTTCATATCTAACGCAGTATCTGTCGAATTATTATTGACGATCACTGCTATACCATCACCTGCCAATGCTTCTGAAGACGGGAATATCTTTTCCTGTTCACAACGTTCTTTTTCCTCCTTCGTCAGCTGGCGGGTTACCAGTATGATACGTGCCTTATGGTCAAAATAATCTTTAAAGCACTCCGCTTCCGGCTTGTAATGTACTGTAATCTTCGCCTCAGGGAAGCTGCTGTCAAACACACGCATCTGCTCTTCTATGATAGGCTGGTAAGACTCATCAGCAGATATATCTATCACGCCCCTGCCCACACTGTCCGGATGCTTTGGGGTATCATCGCACGATATTGCCGTAACACTCATCAACCCGCAAAACAATATATTTTTCAGCCAACTCATCAGAGCGCAATTTTACTTATTAATTTAAAGAATACGGAGTATTCATATCTGTTGTAACAATAATTTAACAGGCCGCAAATATACAGCCGTTACAGGAATGTTGCGAATTATCCGTTATCGGTGGGTTGGTTGTCCTTTTTGGGAAAGACCACCCTCAGTCCTCTATATAAGCGGGCACCACCGCCTACTATCATCATGCCGCCCAGTATATAGGCGATGGCAGCAGGAATAGCAACATTGGCAAATGATTTCATGAAAAACACTAATCCGCCTATGAACAGGTAAAAAATACCCATAACTATGTCCATACTGGTGCGGTATTGGGTATTTGCTCTTCTTTCGTAACTCATTTTATCGGTTTACTGTGTAAAATTAAGCCTAATGGCCTGAACATATAGACACGATAATAGCATAAATCCATAAAATTATTTCATTAGTTTTGAGCTACAGCCTTTTTATAACGGATTGTTCGTTATAGGTAATTAATCATTATGTCTTTCTCTGATAAGTTTAAACAGTGGCAGTTTTCAAAGAGCAGGCTTGAAGCCTTCAGCGATGCAGTATTTGCTATTGTCATTACATTACTTGTTTTGGAAATAAAGGTGCCTGAGATAGAGCATCCCGAAAATACAGAAGAGGTGCTACGGGCGTTAAAGGGAGTATCGCATGTTTTTTTTAGCTGGGTCGTCAGTTTCTTTTTCGTTGCTCTTATGTGGCTCCATCATCACCAGATCATGCATATGGCTACAAAAAGCGACTATGGGGTGGTATGGATCAATACCATTCTGCTGTTTTTTGTTACCCTCATACCTTTCCCCACTCATCTTATGGGCTCTTATCCCAGTCAGCCAATAATGGTGGCGCTGTGGGGTTGCACTGTCGGGCTTACCTCGTTAGTGCTTACATGGTTCTATTACTACAACACGCACAATTATCTGAGTCATTCTTTTGATAAAGAAAGTGTGCGCAAAAACGTTCGCATGTCCATTTTGGCCGGCCCGCTGTTATACCTTCTTGCAGCAGGGCTTAGCTTCATCGACGTGAACATAGCCTACGCTATATACGCCCTGGTGCCTGTCCTGTACATTCTGCCGCTCGATAAGGAAAAGCTACCGGGTGCAACTAAAAAGGGCGGCAACGAAGACTGATATAGCGCCTTTAACAAAATATAAGGACAGTCCATTGTGGATTAATGTCCATTTTACGTCTATTACTGAAACACATACTTATGAGACTATATCGTATCTCCGTTGTCGCTATGCTTTGCTACAGTGCGGTTGCACATGCACAAACTCAACAAAGGCTGAACATTGACGCTGCAACAGTATTCCTCAGCGGTGCTGAACTGACAAGCAGCACTAAGCTTAATCTTGTCAAAGGAGAGAACGAGATACTCTTTACAAATGTGGCCGGAGATGTGAACAGCCAGAGCCTCACGGTAAAGGCATCGGGTGGGGTAGTGGTGGAATCGGCTACTTTTCAGAACAACTACCTCGCAGCGGAAGTGCTGTCACCAAGGGCTAAAGAGCTTAAGGACAGCATAGAACTGCTGAAAGAAAATAAAGAGGTTATTGCCAATAAAGTGAAGGTCATTAATGAACAGCTTACCGTATTGAAAGACAATACGAAAGTAGGTGGCGCAAACTCCGGCCTGTCCGTAGCTGAACTTACAAAAATGCTCGACCTGATAAGCTTACGGATGGAGGGCTACCTGACACAGAAAAGCAAACTGGAAGACCAGCAAAAAAAGACGGATGAGCGGATCGTAAAACTAACCAAACAACTTGACGAAGAACAAAAGAGGGATTACCAGCCGGGTGGTCAGCTGTTGGTGAAATTCTATGCTAAAGAAGCGATCACTACGGCTATCAGTATCGATTACATTGTTCCTCACGCAGGCTGGACCCCCACTTACGATATAATGGCCGATGATGCCAACAGCCCCGTAAAACTGTATTACAAAGCCAACATCTACCAGAACAGCGGTGTGAAGTGGAACAATATACGCCTGAGCCTCTCTACAGGCAATCCTAACGAAGGAGTGAACACACCAACGATGAACCCATGGTACCTGGCATTTTATACACCGAATGTTTACAGCAGGGCGGCAGGTGATGCAGCGCCAATGGTAGCTTATAAAAAAGCTACCATGGAAAAAGATATGAGTGCAGAATTGTCAGCAACACAGGGAACTTCTATGAACGACTATGTATCAGTTGATAATTCCGGCATCAATACAACATTCGATATAGATCTGCCATACACAATACCAAGTGATGGACAGCAACATCTTGTGGCAGTAAAGAAATATGACGTGCCTGCAACGTACCGTTATTTCGCGGTACCTAAGCTGGATAAGGATGCATTCCTGCAGGCCAACATCACTAACTGGGAAGACCTGAACCTGTTGCCGGGCCAGACCAATATTTTCTACGAAGGAACCTATGTAGGACAAGGCTATATGGATGTGCGTAATGTGAAGGACACTATGACCATATCGCTGGGCAGGGACAAGAAGATCATTGTAAAGCGTGAGCAGGATAAAAAACTGCGCAGTGTAAAGACCATAGGTACCAATGTACGTGAAACATTTGCCTATACAATAACTGTACGCAATACACGCAAAGAAAAGATAGACCTGACCATACAGGACCAGCAACCGGTGAGCAATGATAAAGACATAGTACTGGAAGATAAGAATACTGCGAACGCGGAATACGATGAGGCTACCGGCATTATGAAATGGCCGTTGTCATTAGCACCTAACGAGACAAAGACCATATCATTTGGCTACACAGTAAAGTATCCTAAAGGAAAAATAATTACGGGGCTTAGATAATTCAATCCCTGAAACAATTTAGGGCAACCGCAAAGGCTGCCCTAAATTGTTTAGAAATTATATCGCCAGCTTTTTATAGAGAACACTAATCTGTAAAGTGTGTTTGTGCTGATCACAATAACATCTCCTCTCCTTCGGAGAGGCCGGGAGAGGTTCCTACTTCTGCAGCTTTTCTTCTTCGGCCTGTGCTTTCAGGCGTTCTCCTTTTATGTCTATCTTAATAAGCCCGTAAAGGCTCATGTACACATTAGCGATCCATACCAGCGAAAACCCTGCAATCATATAGCCACGCCAGCCGTTTAACAACAACTGGTACCGGGTGATAAACAACATTAAAGCTGTAACGTAATGGCTGAAACAATATTCGCAGGTAAACAGGTAAAAAAACTTTCGCCCCAATAGGGTCTTCCCCTCTTTGCTGCATTTGATGCAATACTCTCTTGGTTCCCTGAATATTTCCTCATGGGTCACCGTCCATGCAATACAGGCTATGGGGATAGCGAGTAGGAACAGCCATAATATTTGCATGTAAATCGACATCAGAGGTGTGTTTACCTGAACTCACTAATAAATAATGCCAACAGTCTTTATTCTTCCTCGTCTGTATCTTCTTCCAGGCTGGTCTCTAGTTCTTTTTTAGACCGCTTAGTGGGGTTTCCCTCTATTACCAGTACTATTTCACCCTTCGGTGGGTGCTTTTCGTAGTGGGCGGCAAGTGCTGTGAGAGTATTCTTGTTCGTTTCTTCAAACATTTTGGTCAGCTCACGGCAAACGGCTGCATTGCGCTCCGGGCCAAAGAATGTGGCTAGCTCATGCAGGGTTTTTACCAGCCTGTGCGGCGACTCGTACAGGATAATGGTACGATCTTCCGCTGCCAGCACCTTCAGCATGGTCTGCCTGCCCTTTTTAGGAGGCAGGAAACCCTCGAATATAAACCTGTTTGACGGTATACCACTCTGGACCAGTGCAGGCACAAATGCCGTTGCCCCGGGAAGGCATTCCACAGGTATATTGTTCTTGATACACTCCCGTGTAAGCAGGAACCCCGGATCAGATATGCCCGGCGTGCCTGCGTCTGTAAGCAGGGCAAAAGTTTTGCCTGCGATCATCTGTTCTATGAGGTGAGGTGTTACTTTATGCTCATTGTGCTGGTGATACGGTGTTACCGGGCCGGTAATGTTGTAATGCTTCAGCAGCACAAGGCTACCGCGTGTGTCTTCACATAATATCACGTCAGCCTTCTGCAGCACCTCTACGGCCCTGTAAGTGATATCCCCAAGATTGCCGATAGGCGATGGTACTAAGTAAAGACGCATTGTAACCAGTAGGTATTTAAAATGATTCAAAAAAGATGAAGTCAATAGTCTTTAAAGACATATTGATAGCCCCATTTGGTCTGATGTCATTTAGCCAGTAAAAAAATCGTTGGGATTTAATTACATGATACACATCGGTACTACAAAGTGCCACCCCCTTTAGGGAGCCGGAGGGTTATTCTGTAATTGTGAAATCAAACGCTTCCATTACCTGGTTAGCCAGCAGTTTTTTGCAGGCTTCACGTGTAGCCTTTTCCGCATCTTCCTTGCTGGCAGCTTCTATGTTCATGGTTATGTGCTTGCCTATGCGCACGTCCAGAACGCTGGTCAGGCCCAGGTTGTGCAGGCTGCTGTTCACGGCTTTACCCTGTGGGTCCAGCAGTTCTTTAAGAGGCATTACGTTGATGTGAGCTGTATATTTCATCTGTTCAGATTATATAGCCGCTTTTAGCAGGCTGTTTAAAGATCAAAAAGTATTCGTTATTGGTTGTTCTATGGTATCCGGTTGTTTGTAGATGAATGAGAGCACCACATAGAGCACGAATGCCAGTGGTATTGCTGCTACTGATACCATGAAAAAGGCGGCAACAGAAAACAGCACCAGTACCAGCTGGGGCCACGCATGGGCCATATCCATTTTAGCAGGTACCATCTTTATAAATTTCACGCCGGATACCATGAGCCAGCAAAGTATGGCTACAATAAGGTAAAGTGCCCACTTGCTCTGTACCATCATTGCAAATATCTTATGTACACCGGGGGAGCTATACCACATGATCAGCGGAAAAGAACCAACCACCACGCCTACCGCCGGCACCGGCATACCTATAAAGTAAGACCGTTGCGCCGAAGCTGTGATATTGAATTTAGCCAGGCGAAGCGCTGCAAAGCAGGCTATCAGGAATGCAGGGGCCATTGCCAGCATGTTTACATCCATGGCATTCTTTTCGCCCATATTGGCATCCCACAGGAACTTGAAGATGATAGCAGAAGGAGCTACGCCAAACGAAATAAGGTCTGCAAGTGAATCAAGGTCTTTACCGATCGGGGAGAAAACCTTAAGCGCCCTTGCCGTGAGCCCGTCCAGCATATCACATATAGCGGCTATGCCTATGAATATACTGCCCAGGTATAGCTGCTGTGCGCCATATACCCACTGCCAGGTAGGCAACGTGCCGCTCTGTACATTCATAGACAGGTATGGCTGGGCGCTGAATATATAAGCTATGGCTATACAGCCACACATCAGGTTAGCCAGCGTCAGCAGGTTGGGCAAATGCTTCATTGTGCGCCAAAAGTAAGAAAATAATGGGTGAATGAGGTGAGTGAACTGTATGGTTTTAAAACTGCATGTAAACGTCTTTGCCAAACTTAACCCAATAGCCGTTTTCATTTTTGAATAAGATCAGTCCTCCATCTCCACTACCTTTTATATTATGATGAATGTAATAACATGCAGCTAAGGTGCCATTTCTTATAAAGCAGGGCAATGTGAATGTCCATATTGCCGGCGTAGGAATGACGTTTCTGAGTGAGTCTGATATTTCTCTGATTGGAGCAACTGTAGTCCTCGGAAAAAAAGCTCCGGGCATTTTGAATTTTTTTGAATTCTTTGCTTTTTGAAATATTGATGATAACTCCCACTTGCTTAATATTAAGCTATCAAGCGCTGCCTGTGTTGTTTTAAAGGCAGAATTAAAAATCCTGAGACTACTTTTTCGCAGAGATTCCTCGCCCAATTGTATCATGTATTTATAAGACAAATTATTACTGTCGGATGAATAATCCTGAACGATGTTTGTTTCATATATGGAGAAATTAGTGGTAAATGCCCTGAAAAATATCTTGGCAGAATCGAGGTAGCCCTGAGATAGCTCTTGTGCCTTGAGTTTATTGCCAGAGAGTAATAAACAAACGAAAAGTAATAGCATCCATCTCCTCATTTTATAAAAATAGAAAACAGGATGCAATTGATTGCATCCTGTCTCAAAAATTATAATAAATCTGTTCAATAGAACTTCTAAGTCCAAATATTATACCAGGCCATAGCAGGTTCCCCTTTAGGGGACAGGGTTTAGTCCGGCACTACCAGCCTGAAGCCATTACCGTGGATGTTCACTATTTCCACGCTGCTGTCTTCTTTCAGGTATTTACGCAGCTTGGCTATGTATACGTCCATACTACGGCCGTTGAAGTAAGTATCGCTGCCCCATATCCGCTTCAATGCGGTTTCGCGTGGCAGCAGGTCGTTCTTGTATTCGCACAGCATCAGCAGCAGCTCATTTTCTTTAGGAGACAGTGTGCTGCTTTCTGTACCATGTTTCAGGGTACGCAGCTTGCTGTTGAAGTGGTATGCGCCTATTATGAATTCTATTTGAGAATGTTGTTTTTCGTGCAATTCCTGGTTGCGTTTCAGTACCGCCTTTATTTTTGATAGTAATACATCGCTGTCAAACGGTTTGGTGATATAATCGTCAGCGCCCAGCTTGTAGCCTGTCAGTATGTCATCTTTCATGCTTTTGGCAGAAAGGAAGAACAACGGAACATCAGGGTCTACATTCCTGATCTCCTCTGCAAGTGTGAAGCCGTCCATATTCGGCATCATCACGTCCAGTAAGCAAATATCAAATTTCTCCCGGCGAAATGCGGCGAGACCGAGGATACCATCACGTGCCAGCTCTACTACAAAATCATGTAACTCCAGGTAGTTCTTTAATACCTGCCCGAAGTTTGTATCGTCTTCAACTAATAAGATTTTATTTTTCTGATTTTCCATACTTTAATATTTACTCAAATATAGTACCACGATTTTTTACTGTCATGAAAATGTTTGTTAAAAACGGGGACAGTTGTAAGTTTTCCTGATACCATCATTAGGATGATAAGCCCGTGAATAGACTGCGGAGAACTCCAGTGCGCCATACGAAGCATTATATGGGGCAAGGCCGGATATCGTAAAGTCGTAGTTGGCCATGAACTGTATATCGCCCACTTGGTAGCCTGCCACCCCTATGATGGCATCTGCATTACGAAAGAAAGCACCGAGTATGAGCTGTGAGGTCATCTGGTTCTTGCTGCTCATCATCATTCTGAACAGCGAACCGCCTACCAGTTCATTAGCTCCGTATTGGGTAGTGAAGTATACCGATGGATTAACGATCAGTGTCTGGCCTGTGCGCATAGTCACGTCCAGGTTGGCAATTGTACGGTAACCTATCAGGTTCTTGGTACTGCCATAAAAGCTTTCCGCAGGTGTATTGATGTTCTGCAGGTCGCCACCCAGTTTCACGTATACATTCTCATTAGGGAACCATGCCAGGTTAGCACCCGCAGCTATTGTATAATAGTTTGATTTCAGGATACCTACTTTTTCACCCGTTCCCATATTCCCGTTGAATGTGAAGCCGTCCCATTGGTTATCGAAAAGCAGGTTGTCAAAGTTGACACTGCGTGTTATTGTTGCTGCAGATCCACCTACCGATAACATGATACTCTTGCTGAGCTGCAGGTGGTATGCCAGGTCTCCCTGTAGCTCTGACAGGGACAGGTTGCCATCTCCGGCTTTATCGCTGAAGAATGCAAGCCCTACGCCCAGCCAGTTATTGTGGTTCTCATTGTTCCGGTTGCCACCTATCTTACAATCGCCATAGGCAGAAAAAGTATTGTACGGTACGGGTATTACGGCCCATTGGGTGCGGTAGTTAAGTCCAACCCGGAAATCATTCTCCGGCATCAGGGCTGTATTGGCAGGATTAAGCAGTAACGGTGCATTATAGTACTGCGAGTAATGCAGGCTCTGCCCGTGTGCCCCGGTAAAGAGCACGCACAACAACAGCATTATGCATAATAGTTTTCTCATCGCAGCAATGTTATATTCCCTTTCATCAATTTAGATGTGCCATCTATAAAGCCGGCATTAAGTATAAAGGCATAAGCCTCTATAGGTTGTGGCTGGCCATTAAATTTACCATCCCATCCTTTATCTTTCGATGTTGACTCAAATATCAGTTGTCCCCACCTGTTATAGATCTTAAGGTCCATAGTTTTTATGGCTGCTCCGCGCACATACAGTATGTCATTATCCCCATCGCCATTAGGGCTGAACGCCGTAGGCACGCCAATGATAGGATGCACTTCGGTAGCCACGTCCTTACATATTTTTGACGGGCAGTTGCTCAGGTTGAATGCGCTAAGGCATGCCTTGTACGTTCCTGTTCTATTGTACTGGTGTATCGGGTTGGTTTCGGTACCTGTTGTATTGTCCCCAAACTCCCATGCATAGGTCAATGCTCTCAGCGAATGATTAGCAAAAGTAACCGGCTCGTTGGCTACAGGCGGTATAGGAGTATAGTCAAAATCTGCTTCAGGACCATCAACGACAGTTATCTGTTGCGACCCGCTATCTACACCATTACACGCACCGCCATTAGTTACCTGGAACCTGATCGTATAGACGCCTATCTTAGGGAATTTATAATTAGGAACCTTTACTGTAGATGTAGCGCCATTGCCAAAGTTCCATAGTATACCTCCTTCGTTCTGTGTAGTCACTACCGGTACAAACAAACTGCCCAGGCACAATGTATCAGCAGATTTGAAACTGCCGGAAACATGTATGTTGTGCATGCGTAAAACTTTCTTCACCGTGTCAGGAGATTTGCATGCCAGTGGGTCGAACATCACCAGCATCACATTGTAATTGCCCGTGTCTGCATAATTATGGTTTGGAGGAGTATCGCCGGCATAGTTGCTGCCATCCCCGAAATACCAGATGTAATTTGGTGTGCCTACATGATCTATCGATGTGTTGGTGAATGACGCTATATAAGGATTACAGCTGTCTTTCAGCGCATAAGTAAAGTCCGGTTTGATGATATTGGTATCTACCCTGATGATGATATAAGCAGTATCGTTAGTTTTGAAACATGCGTTGGAATTGGCTGCGGATAAGGTTACTGTAAAAGTGCCGGCCCCAACGAAAGTATGTGTGGGCGAGAATGTGCTGCTGGTACCGCCATCTCCAAAATCCCATACATAGGTAAGGCCATTAGTAGATGTATTGGTAAAGGAAACAGTAAGAGGCGCGCAACCACTCGTTGCTGGCCCCGCAGAAACATCAGCATCAACAGGGCCTATATTGAAAGCTATCTTCAGCGCAGCTTCATTACAATTGCCGCTGGCGTCAGTTTCGCTCCACACCCCTTTTGTAGTAGGAAATGGTGTAGGGCATCCTGCAATGGTGCCCCCGCAGTTAGCACACACGCCCTGGTATATGATACCGTGCCTGTCAAATCTGCTGGTACCGCCATCTACGTGTTCCTGCATCCAGTCCGGTGATCCCGTGCAGTTACGGCCGTAATAGCTGGCGTATTTAAGCGACGCTAATTTTGGTCCCAGAACAATGAAGTAAAAATCCTGTCCGTCAGTAGTTCGCAGGTAGCCATCTGTAGTAGTAGCCATACCGGTACATTGACCTGATGCGACGCCGGCGATCCCAAGGCTTCCGCCCCATCCTGATATATATACATTGTCGCAGGTATCCACCAGAAACGCAACGGGTGATATATTGGTGAATGAAGAGCTTTTAGAACCGAATACGGTAGATGCCAGGTTGGTAGCAAGTGTTTTGTCCAGGTTCATTACAAACTGGCTGGATCCGGCATCAGAATACACGCCGGGTGTTACAGGGAATGTACCTCCTATTGTCTGCCCCATTACATACACTTCGTCAGTGGTGCTGCTCACCTGTATACCAAATACCTGGTCATAGTCAGATGTGCCTATAAAGGTGCCTGCCTGCAAATTATATGGGGCGCCGTTCTTGTATTTCAGGATAAAACCATCGGCCCGTCCGCCCTGGAAAGTAGTATGTAGTGTGCCGGGAGTAGTAGGGAAGTTAGGGCTGTTAGTACCACCTGCAACATATACATTTTGCTGTAGGTTATCGAACGCAAGCACATACCCTGCATCTGAGCCTGATCCTCCGAAATAGGTGCTCCATACAAGACTGGAAAGCGTACTATTGAATTTACAAACAACTCCTTCCTGCAATCCCGTTATGCCCGGTGCAGTAGAAGACACCTGTGGGAAATCTGCTGAGTTGGTACAGCTGGTAACAAAGATGCTGCCTGTATTATCCAGTTGCACCTCGCTGCGCGAGTCATCACCGTAATTGTACTTGAGCTCGCCATAACCATATTCTGTAGAGTCAAAATTCACTCCATCGCTTCCGCTTCCTCCTATGTAGGTAGAACCGATGAGTGCAGTTCCCGTACTGTTGAATTTAGTGACTACTATATCCCACCAACCTTTATTTGTAGACTGGTAACAGCCCGATGTTACCGGGTAATTTACAGAGATAGTACGACCTGCAATGACGAGATTGCCCGCAGGGTCTACTATCATGCTGTGCACATGATCATTGCCCGCACCTCCTAAATAAGTAGCATATATACGGTTCTTGAGTGTCGGATCATACTTTATGATAGAGATATCAGCAGCATACGCATAGCCTGTAGATGGGCCTGCCGTACCATATCCTCCGCCAAATTTGACCTGGAAAGCCCCTGGCGAAACCGGGAAAGAAGTGCCGGGCGTTGCAAAGTCATTCACCAGGCCACCTGCATAAAAGTTACCGGCATCATCATAAGTCGCTGAGTAACCCCAGTTGTCTGCTGTAGAGCCGGTCATGGTACACAATACCACCACAGGGTCTATGATCAGTTGCTGTGTATGGTCATATCCTTCAGGGAAGTCGAAAGTAAGTATATTGTTTTTCAGGCGGTATTCGCAGGCCACTTCCACTCGCTCATTGTTCACATACTGGTACACGTATGGTTTCATTTCTGTCACCGTACCTACACTGGTTCCTATCAGCAGTTTCTGGTCCTTTATCTTTAAGTTGTCCTGCCCTTCAAATTTCATTTTTACCTGCCCCGCATCGGCATTCGGTGCTACTATGAATTCGTATTCCAGGTTGTCTTTTTCTGAGAATACATGCATGTCTATACCATTGTATAGCTTGTTATAGTTAAGGGCCAGGAATGGATGTATTTCAGATTTCCATGCAGATGGGTCATTGCCAAGGAAGTAATTGTAATAGACTTTCTGCGGGCGCTCGCCTGTTATTTCGGGTAAATTGGCACCCACAAAGCTTACTTTATAAACATGGAATTTGAGAATGGGATTTTCTTTTGTTTGTCCGTGCTGGAAATAATCCTGTTTGTAAGTATTGTCCGGGTCAGACAATATGTACCGGAAGCCATCATTCTCCATACATACTTCTGTCCCCCCCTGCATGTCGGCTTTATATCGGAACCAGGTACCCCATTGCCCTTTATTTTCAACAAACTCTACAGCATGCTGCGCTTGCGCAACATCTGCAAATAGGAATAGGAAACAATATACAATAATATATTGAATTTTCATTATAATTAGTCTTACAGTAAATTTATGAAAATTTCTTTATAACTAATATTAAATAGAGATAAAGCAGAAAAAAAACTTTGGGAAAGTTAATATTTTAGAAAAAGTGGGCATTTCTTAGGGGAGACTATCCCACGCAGGGGATTTTTAAGCCCCTGTAAACACTCTGAAGAGAGGAGATCAGTTCACCATCTTATCTGCACAGCAACTGCTGGCAAATGCATCCGGTTTTGCTTTAAAGGCATAGCCCATACCCAGTATGTAGCCCATGGCCTCACGCAGCGCTTCATTGCTTTTAAACTGCGGATTGGTATTAATGTCGGCATGCACTTCCATGTCCACATTATACCGGTTGAACAGGTCACACAGCTCATACGCGATCTCTATGCTCTTGGCCACCTCCAGCAGCATACGCTCCTTGATGGTGAATTGCTGCGTAGAGTGATCGCTGCTGATGAACATGAACCCGCCATGTTTTTCCCGCAGGAAAACAATTACTGTGGCGAAATCTGTTTCTGTATGGCGCACCTGTGAGTCTGTGCCAATGCATACTTTAAGCCTGTAGCCCGCATTGGTTTCTCTTATGATAGCCTCTTCCACGGCTGTTTTTACGGGTATCCGCAGAGGCTCCCCACTGAATCTTCGCCATAACATATATGTGACATTTTAGTTTTACTAAAGTTAGTCACTATTATGTTACCAAAATATTATTTGGGTATTATGGCTATATGATATGCACATCATATTAACACACAAGCTAAATTACTCAGCCAGCAGTACTTGCCATGCTTTGGTTACATCGCCGCTATCCAGCAGCTCTTTGGCGTACTGGTGCAGGTTTTGCTTTTTGGTATCCTCATCATGTGTGTATGCCTTTAGTATATCGGTCAGGCGCTCATCATCGTTCAGGGGGCTTACGAGTGGTATGCTGGTACAGTTGCCCAGCATGCCCAGGTTGTTGCCTGTAAGCACCTTACTGTGGCGTATTACATCCGGAAGGGCATCTACGCCCACGCCCAGTTGCATATTTGGCTTGTGTACTTCAAATACAGCACTGCCCGATGCGCGGCAGTAATAGTCGGCGCCCATACGGGCTACCAGGTCTATTTTATGAGGATCTATCTTACCGTTTGCATCCAGCACATTATCGTCTATATGCATGCACACCACCTCGCAGATAACGAGATTGCCCGCGCCGCCTTCCTGGCCTGTTTCTATCACTTGCAGCACTTTACATTCCAGCTGCACCGGCGACTCCTTTACCCGGAATGGCTTTACGAAGTCAGACTTCACAGCTGTGAATCCCGCTTTCACAAATTCATCTGTGCCTTTGGGGTATTCACAGCTGCTAAGGCTGGCTTGTTGTACTATATTGTAGTTCACCACGTTGATCACCACTTCCTTGGTGTCGTGGGCGTTCTCCAGTGTATGTTTAATAGTATTGTCACGCACCCTGCGTGCAGGGGAGAAGATAAGTATCGGTGGCTTGCTGCCAAACACATTGAAAAAGCTGAACGGTGACAGGTTTGCATTGCCCTCGCTGTCTATAGTGCTCGCAAAACATATTGGTCGCGGCGCTATAGAGCCCAGCAGGTATGCATGCAGGTCTGCCGTCTTCACTTCTCCCGGTACTACTCTCATTGCTTAATTAACCTTTAATAGTAAAGTTAGACAGGCCTACAAATTCAGCTATCCTGCCGTTGATATCAGTTGCAGTCAGTTCTTTCATCCTGTTAGGGCCAAATTTCTCCACACAGAAAGAAGCCATTGCAGAGCCTATGATTACTGCCGCCTTCATGGCTTCAAACGATGTATCGTCAATGCTTGCCAGGTAGCCGATAAAGCCACCGGCAAATGTATCGCCCGCGCCTGTTGGGTCAAACACATCTTCCAGCGGTAATGCAGGTGCAGAGAATAGTTTTCCTTCATAGAACAGTAATGCACCATGCTCGCCTTTCTTGATGATCAGGTATTTAGGCCCCATGGCCTGTATCTTCCTTGCTGCTTTTACCAGGGAGTGCTCACCACCCAGCTGGCGTGCCTCGCTGTCGTTCACCATCAGCAGATCCACCTTGCCCAGCACGGTCTTCAGCTCGTCCAGCGCTATGTCCATCCAGAAGTTCATGGTGTCGAGTATCACCAGT
>JAOQAP010000107.1 GCA_025963465.1 Flavipsychrobacter sp. | reverse complement strand
GATATGAGATGGGTTAGGCAATGTAGAGGTACCACCATCTCCAAAGAACCATTGGTAGGTCAGTGTGGGTGTGCCGGTAGACAGATTGTTAAAGTGAACTGTTACGGGCGGTAAACATTGGTGATTATCGGGTGATTCGAAATCTGCAGCTACAGGATTTAGTGCATGTATATAGGTCCCTTTTGTAAGTGAGCTGGTGCACTTTCCCTTATTCTTCGCCAGCAGTGTAATGTTATAATAGGCGGGGGAGGTATAAGCATAAGTAGGGTTGGCCAGCGTACTGGATGCGCCATCACCAAAGTTCCAGGTATATTCCAGACCTCCCCACATATTGGCCGTAGAGGTGCTGGTAAATGTAATAGGGCTTTTGAGGCATGCATTGGTGGGGTTTGCAAAAAAGCTGATGGTTGGCGGGCCATAGGCAACTACGATCAGCTTTTTGGTGCTTGTTGCAGATCCGTTACTGGCAACAAGTGTTACGGTATAGGTGCCTACAGAGGTATAGCTGGTAGAAGCATCCGTGCCCGAGTAAAGTACACCATTGCCCAGGTCCCATGAATAGCTGGTGGCGCCGATAGAAGTATTGGTAAAGAACACGATACCCGGTGCGCAAAATGCCGTATCGCTGGCTTTAAAATCGGCAGTCAACTGTGCTTGTGCGTGAAAAGATAACAGGCAGGCAGCGAAAAAAATAAATAGTTTGAGAATAGATCTTTGCATTATAGGCTTCTATGGTTTATAAAGGTTTGTACGTTCCGTTTTATTGGCAATTAACGTCTCAGAAATAAATGCAAGTATATAAGGGTTTAAAATACTAAGTTAAACCATTTTTTTTAACTTTTTGCTATTGAAACCAGCTCAATTTGGTTTTTATAATTATATTATTTTCCATTTATTCTTAGACAGAACATTAATTTATTATTCCGCCAAAATAAAATAGCGATTCATGGTTGTAAATAATTATTTTTGTTTGTTCAAAACATTGGTCACCATATTCGCCATTTCTGCTAAGTAATAGATGAATAACACATACACTGATCTCGTACACCAAACCTTCGATTTTCCACAGGAAGGCTTTGACGTAAATGATGATAATCTCCTCGAATTTAACGGGGTAAATATTCAGGCGCTGATAGATAAGTATGGAACTCCTTTTAAGCTCACATTCCTGCCCAAAATAGGAATGCAGATCAACAAGGCTAAAAAGATGTTTAATGATGCTATAAAAAAGCATAAGTATGATGGGGAGTATTTTTACTGCTATTGTACTAAAAGCTCTCACTTCTCATTTATAGTAGAGGAAACGCTGAAGCACGGAGTAAACCTTGAAACCTCTTTTGCGTACGACATTGATATTATATGGCAGCTCTATAAGAAGAAGAAGATCAACAAGGATATTTACATTATCTGCAATGGGTTTAAGACCCGCCAATACACGCGAAACATTGCAAAGCTGATCAATGAAGGCTTTAAGAATGTAATACCTGTTATTGATAATAAGAATGAATTTGAAGATTACAAAAAGTCAATCAGGGCTAAAGAACCTGTTAATATAGGTCTTAGAATAGCCAGTGAGGAAGAGCCTACGTTCGACTTCTATACATCGCGTCTTGGTATTCGCAGCCGCGACATACTTGAGTTTTATGTAGACAAGATAAAAGGTAATGAAAAGTTCCGCCTGAAGATGCTGCACTTCTTTATGAACAAAGGCATAAAAGATGATGTATACTATTGGAGCGAACTGAATAAAGTATTGAACCTGTATTGCCAGCTGAAAAAAGTTTGCCCTGAATTAAGCGCTATCAATATAGGTGGCGGCCTTCCTATCAAACACTCTCTTGGTTTTGATTATGATTACACTTACATGATCAATGAGATCGTATCTACCATCAAAAAAGTTTGTAAGAAGAACAAGGTGGACACTCCTGATATTTATACTGAGTTCGGTTCCTTCACTGTAGGCGAGGCTGGGGCCGTTGTATATAGCGTGCTGGATGAAAAGATGCAGAACGACCGTGAGATATGGTATATGATCGACAGCTCATTCATTACCACATTGCCCGATACATGGGGTATAGGGGAGAAGTTCCTGATGCTGCCTATTAATAAGTGGGACAAAGAATACCAGGAAGTACACCTTGGTGGCCTTACCTGCGACAGCCATGATTTTTATACATCGGAAGAACATATTAACGCCGTGTTCCTGCCCAAACTGGAAAAAGAAAAAGGGAAAGATCCATTGTACATAGGCTTCTTCCATACGGGTGCTTACCAGGACCAGCTTGCCGGCTATGGTGGTATCAAACATTGTATGATACCATCTCCAAAACACATTGTGGTAGAGTATGATAAGGAAGGTAATCTCGAAGACTGGTTGTATGCAAGGGAGCAAACACCACAGAGCATGCTGAAGATACTAGGCTACATTAAGTGATCATAGAAAGTTATAAAAATCAAAAGCAGGTCAATAAGACCTGCTTTTGATTTTTATAATAAAGAGTTTGGTTAATTAGTAGGAATGTTCAGCTTGGTATAAGCTATGTTATTGGGTATGAACTCCGGTACTATTTCCTTCATCAGGAAGACTGTTTCCAGTGTATAGTGTTGGCGGGCACTGTTGATCAGTTTGTCTACTTTTTTCTCTACCATTGCAAAATCATATTGCCTTACATCGGCTATCATTATTTTTTCATGGTAGGTAGGCATTACTTTTTCTGCACTGCTCATCAGCTCTTCAAATAATTTTTCTCCCGGGCGCAATCCGGTATACACTATCCTGATATCCACGTCGGGTTCTTTGCCGGCAAGTTTTATCACTTTCCTGGCCAGGTCAGCTATTTTTACCGGCTTGCCCATATCAAAGAGGAATATCTCACCTCCCTGTCCCATAGCGCCTGCCTCTATTACCAGCAGGCAAGCCTCAGGTATGGTCATAAAGAAACGCGTGATATCGGGATGGGTAACTGTAAGAGGCCCGCCTTTTTCCAGCTGTTTTCTGAAGCGAGGTATTACTGAACCGTTAGATCCAAGTACATTACCAAATCGTGTGGTCACGAATTTTGTAGCATTACCTTTTTTATCTTTTGTCAATTGCCTGAAATAGCTTTGGGTGAATATTTCGGCAATGCGCTTTGAAGCTCCCATTACATTGGTCGGGTTCACTGCCTTATCGGTCGATACCATCACAAACTTCTCTACATCATTGGCTACAGCCAGCTCCGCAAGTACTTTTGTACCATATACATTGTTGATAACGGCTATCGATGGGTTGTCTTCCATCAGTGGTACGTGCTTGTATGCAGCGGCATGAAACACGATCTGGGGATTGTACACCTCAAAGAGATGCTCCATACGCTGGCGGTCACATATATCGCCCAGGTATGCTTTTACGCTTGCGTTCTCATATTTATCCTTTATCTCCATATGGAACTCGTGCATCGGTGTTTCCGCCTTATCACATAGGATAATAAGTGATGGCCTGTATTGCAGCAACTGGCGAACCAGTTCACTGCCTATTGACCCTGCAGCTCCTGTTACCAATATCTTCTTTCCTTTTAGCTGGCTATATATTGCTTCGTTGTGGATCGTGATCACTTCGCGTTCCAGCAGGTCTTCAATATTTACATCCTGCAGTTGTTGTGTATCCAGCTTGCCATTCAACCAGTCGAGCATGGCAGGTACCTGCTGTATACGTATGCCGTGTGCAAGGCAGTTGTCTACAAGCTCATTGAGCCTGCCTTTTTCCATGTGCTTATTGGCAAGGATCAGTAATTCTACTCCTTCATTTTTCAGGCGGGCTATGCTGCTTTCCTGTGTGCTGTATATAGGAAGTCCCTCCAGCAGTTTACCTTCTGTTTTAAATGAATCATCAAGAAATGCCACTACCTGCATATCGCCATTAGGCAGGCTGTTCATTACTTTTTTTATGTGCATGCCATCGGCTGACGCATCATAAACAACAACTTTTTTCTTGTCCGCTTTTTCGCCCTGGGATAATGATTTGTAAAAATTAAAGCAATACCGGACCGCAAGACGATATGATATGATAACGAATGTGGTGATAAAGAAATTGATCGTTACTATCTGTAAAGAGAAAAAGTCAAGCGAGTTTAAAAGGAATGTATTGATAGCAACATATATAGATGCGGCAATAGCATTGATCATCACCAAACGGGAAGTATCCTCCAGTGTAGTATATCTTATTATTCCTGCATAGCTTTTGAATACGTAGAAAAGAATAGCATTAGAAACCAGCACAACCCCCAACATAAACCGGAGACCTACGTCCATATGCGCCCAGTTGTGATTTGATTTTAACATCCTGGACAGTACAAGGCAAAAACATACCAGGAACAGGTCAAGAAGAAATACAAACCAGCGTGGAAGAATACGTATCTTAAATCCCATAGCTTATCATTTGATTAACAATCTATTAGTTAATCTATTTGTTTTTACACTGTTACAATAGTACTTTAATATGCTCAAGAATGCAAATTTACTCACAAAATTATTTAATTTATAAATATTTAATGTTAGATATTATAGTATTAAGTATAATGTTGATGTTGTGTCGGCTGGTTAATCATTAAAACTATCCATTGTTAATTAGTTACTAAGAAAGATATTTTTCCATACATTTGCTATACGTGATTTAACAGATAAGGTAAAAAGTGTTAAATGAACAATATCACTATGTTAGAAGGAATGAATATTTTGGTAGCTGAGGATGATAAACTGAATCAAAAGATCATCAATTTTATTTTACTGAAGAAGGGTGCTACTGTCAAAACGGCAATGAACGGTGCAGAAGCCATTGAGCTTTTGGCTAATGATAATTTTGATGTGGTGCTTATGGACCTGCAGATGCCCGGCATGGGTGGCTATGCTACTGCGTCACACATCAGGAAGAACATGCAGAATAATATTCCTATTATTGCGCTCACTGCAGATACATTTGCACACCAAACCGATGAATACCTAGATGCAGGTATGAACGCATGCATCAGTAAACCGGTAGAAGCACTTGGTTTATGCAACCTGATAATAACCCTGACAAAAGAAAATAAAAACTGACATATGCCTGTAGCTACCCCGGAGTTATTAGATATGAGTTTCCTGTATGATCTTGCAGATAATGACCGTAAGTATATCTATGAGGTGGTAAATCTATACCTGAACAACGTATCAGAAGGGATGGCCAACCTGGAGACGCTTGCAAAACAAGGCGACGATTTTGAAGCCATACAGCGACAGGCCCATGCGTTAAAGTCCAGCGCAGGTATTGTTAAAGTAAGGGGTATGTATGATGGGCTTGTAGCTATAGAAACCGCTGCTCGTGATCGAAAAGATAGTAATGTGATCTTGTCCAATTTAGATATTATTATGTCCAATTTCAGGGACGCTTTACCTTTAATAGAAGCAGAAAGAGATAAAAACCGCCCGTAATTTGTCATTCGGTCTACCAGGTATAGCCTTTATTCGGCTTATGTCTGTTCAATAATAACGACCATTTGTATTTGAGCCGTTAAAAAACATCGTACCTTTACAGGGCTAAAAAATACTTAGTGAACAATTCACTTCATACAACGGTATTGAAGCAAATAATATAAAATGCGAAAAAGCTCATCTCATACACCCCGTAATTCAAAGCCGGGTGCAAAAAATACGTTTAAAAAGGATGATGGCAGAAAGTCTTTTGGTAAAGATGATAAGCCGTCATTTAAGAAGAATTATGATGGCAGGTCGCCATCAGGTGACGACAGGCCGGCACGTAAAGCAAAACCATATTCAGGCAGAACATCGGACAGTGACAAACCACGTCCTTTCGGTAAACCGGGAGGCAAGGATACTGACGACAGCCGCCCACGCAGAGATTTTAATAAATCCGGAGGTGACAGCCGCCCTTTCAGCGATCGCCCAAAACGTTCATTCGATAAACCTCGTAGCTCTGACGGTGACAGCCGCCCGTTCAGCGACCGTCCGAAGCGTTCATTCGATAAGCCACGCAGTTCTGATGGTGAAAGCCGTCCGTTTAGCGATCGTCCTAAACGCTCATTCGATAAGCCACGCAGTTCTGATGGCGACAGCCGTCCGTTCAGCGACCGTCCGAAACGCTCATTTGATAAGCCACGCAGTGCCGATGGTGAAAAACGTCCGTTCAGCGATCGTCCGAAGCCTTCATTCCGTAAGGAAGAGGGTGGAGAAGACAGACCACGCAAAAGCTATGATAAGCCACGCAGTGCTGATGGTGAAAAACGCCCGTTCAGTGACCGTCCGAAACGTTCATTTGATAAGCCGTCCTTCCGTAAAGAAGAGGGTGGTAGCGGAGACAAGGCAAAACGTTCATTCGATAAGCCAAAAGGTGCAGGCGGTGATAGCCGTCCATTCAGAGATCGTCCAAAAACTGATAAGCCATCATTTGACAAAGGTGGAAAAGGTAAGAAGTTCGACAAACCGGAAGACGAAAAGCCAACTTTCAAAGATGTGATGGACAAGGCTTTCAATCAGCCAAAGTCTAAGAAAGTGGCAGAGGAAGACGATATTATTTTCAGACCGCAGCAATTTGAAGACCAGGTGTTCGGTGAGTTAGAAGATGCAGGTGATGAAGACAAGCCAAAGCCTGTGTATGGCAAAAAGAAAGCTGCTGCTCCTGTACCTGATAAGCCACAGCACATAGAAGATAAGCCGAGTCGCAGAAAGAAAAAATGGAAAGATGAAGATGATGAGGATGAAGACGATGAGGATAAGGAAATAAATCAGACCAATGGCCCGCGCCTGGAAATGCCGCTGAATAAATTTATAGCGCACAGCGGAGAGTGTAGTCGCAGAGATGCAGCAGCACTGGTAAGGCAGGGTAAAGTGAAGGTGAACGAAGAACTGGTGCTTGATCCCGGCTACAGGGTGAAGCATGACGATAAGGTGACCATGAGTGGTAAGAAGCTGGTACCACAAACAGGTATGGTATACATACTGCTCAACAAGCCTAAAGGATTTATTACTACCAACGATGACCCGCAGGGGCGCAAGACCGTAATGGAGCTTGTTGCCAGCTCAGGTGTTGATAGATTGTTCCCGGTTGGTAGATTAGATAGAGATACGTCCGGCTTGCTACTCATCACTAATGATGGCGATCTGACCCAGAAGCTTTGTCACCCGTCATACGCGATCAAAAAAGTGTACCAGGTGACAACAGATAAGCCGGTTACCCATGCCGATTTTGAAAAGATACTTGCCGGTGTAGATCTTGAAGATGGCATAGCCCAGGTAGATGCTTTGTCCTACCTCGAGAAGAAGACCGAATTGGGTCTGGAGATACACAGTGGTCGTAACCGTATTGTGCGTCGTATTTTCGAATCGCTTGGGTATACAGTTGAGAAACTGGACCGTGTGATGTATGCAGGTCTCACAAAAAAGAATCTGCCAAGAAGTAAGTGGCGCTACCTGAACGACCGTGAGGTGGTTTTACTAAAGCATTTTAAGAGCTAGGAATTATATGATTGTAATGGCGGAAGGATATCTTTCCGCCATTATTGTAACGAATAAATTTTATCGATGCCGTTTTTAACAGCAAAACAAATACATGATGGTAACTGCTGGCTGCCTGAAGGCTCAGTGATAGAAGTATCTGATGATGGGGTGATCATATCTGTACTGGATACACCTGTTATGGATGCTGTTTTTTATGAAGGGGTCCTTGCTCCTGGTTTTGTAAATGCACACTGCCACCTGGAATTGTCGCATATGAAAGGGCTGGTGCCTACGCATACAGGGCTCATTCCATTCCTCAAGAATATACCGCAGCATAGAAATGACTATATCGACGATCAGAAACGTATGGCAAGGAACAGCGGGCATGACGAGTTAGTGCGTAATGGTATTGTTGCTGTTGGGGACATCGCCAATACCAATGATACAATGGATGTAAGGTCATTGGATAAACTGCATTTTTATACGTTCGTAGAATCTATAGGGTTTACTGAAGCCAATGCCGAAAGGTCTTTTGGATATGCAGTACAGACCTACAACACATTTGCAACACAACAATCTGCAAATAAAGTCCTGAAACAGGCTATTGTGCCACATGCTCCTTACTCTGTTTCTTCTTCATTGTTTCGCCTTATAGACATGCATCGTGAGGATGTTATTATTTCTATACACAACCAGGAAAGCGAGGAGGAAAATAAGTACTATACATCCAAGGAAGGTGAAGTGACCGGCTTGTTGCTCGCGCTGGGCATTGATGATAGTTTCTTTTATCCTACCGGCCGGTCATCCATACAGTCTTACCTGGACTGGATGTCACAGCATCACCCGTTCATCTTTGTGCACAATACTTATACCAAACACCTTGACGTACAGTATGCACATAGCAGGCTGAACGAAGTGTACTGGTGCCTGTGCCCTAATGCAAACATGTATATCGAGAATAAGTTGCCAGATATAAATATGTTCATTAGTGAGGAAGCAAATATCTGTATAGGTACAGATAGTCTTGCTTCCAATCATCAGCTATGCATACTCTCTGAGCTATACACTATTAAAGAGCACTATCCCGCGTTAAGCTGGGAGCTACTGCTTTCCTGGGGTACCAGGAACGGTGCGCAGGCATTGCAGATGCAGCATACTATAGGCACTATAGAGCCCGGGAAAACCCCCGGCATCATACAGCTCACTGGTCTCGATACTGCAAATGCAAAACCCCTGGTGAAAAGGATCATCTGATAACGCTATATTAAATCCTGCACTATGCCTCTGCCAGGGCTTCGGCTGCTACGTTCTCTACATGTTTTCTTTTCACAGATTCGCCAATAGGTGTCGGTTGCCCGTCATCATCAATACGCACAAATGTGATGGATGTAGTGCACATCACTGTTTCTTCACCGCTGTATACATTATACTTTCGTGCTTCTATATTCATTGTTATAGAGGTATTGCCGAGGTGGGCTACTTCTCCGTATATACGCACGTGATTACCTGTTTTCAGAGGTTTTCTGAACAGCATTTCACCTACCCGTAGTGTTACCATATTAGGTGTGCAGCAGTACTCCGTAGCATATGCAGCCGCAGCCTCATCTATCCACGACATCATGAACCCGCCAAACAGGTTGCCATGAATGCCTATGTCCTTGCCCATGCAGATCTTCTTATTGATCAGTTTCATCATTGTTTAATCATTTAACTACATAAAAAAAGCCCCCCGATTGCGGAGGGCCCAGTATTTTTCGATCGAAAAAAATATCATCCCCTCACTGCATAGCATACCTTACGGCATTTACGCGCGTTACATTTTGGAGTATGGTGTATATTATTCAGACCGTTCATGCTGCAATATTAGGAAGAAAATCTAACACTAAGTTTAAGGAAATGGTAAATTATTGCCTGGTCAATTTTGTTTTCAGGAATTTTATTGCAACTACCTCTGCATCTCCCGCTGCTTTCGCATCATACTTAGGATTGCTTGGGTTGGCAAATGCATGTACTGCATCATAGTTCCTCAGGTCAAAGCCATGACCGGTAACCTTTACCTTTGTGCCGAATTCTGTTACATCAGCCGCCTTAATAAATCCATCCTGGTTAGCACGTACATAGAGTACATCACATCTTAGCGGTTTGATTTTAGCTGCATTTTTTTCAGGAAAGCCATAATACATCACACAGCCCAGAGCCTTTGGTCCGGCCAGTACAGCTCCTGTAAAGGACCAGCTGCCGCCCATGCACCAGCCTATGGTAGCAATATTCTTTTTTCCTATCTTTTGTATTGCTCCATTTATTATTGCTTCAGCCCTCACAGGGTCAAGGCCGCTCATCAGCTTACTGGCTTCGTCTGGTGTTACAGCGGTATTTCCGTCATAAAGGTCTATGGCATATACATCTACATTGCCGCCCAGCATGGTCTGCAGGTGTTCTGCTTCTTTCTTTATATAATCGTTCAGTCCCCACCACTCGTGAAATACGAACAGCACATTATCTGTTTGCCCGGTAGCCGGCACAAAGAATGCGTTACCCTCTTTACCACCTGCAACAGGAAATTGTATCATGCTGCCTTTTTCAGGTGAATAGTTAATAGGCAGAGGTGCTTCGTGCGCTGCTTTAAAAGACTTGTTCAGTGCCAGTGCCTGCATACCCTTGCCGGTTGGTTTTTTACAGCAGCTTTGAGCATTAGTATTACCATTGGCAACAAATAATGCAACAGTAAGAATGGACAGTAATATTTTCTTCATGGTTTTCTGATTTTAAAATTGAATTGAAAGTTACGAATTTATATACAAAGGCATATTGTTATAGTAAACTATACAAATTTCATGCTCATACAGTCGCTATAAGTTTTTCAAGGTAGCTCACGGCTTCACGCATTCTGCTGCCATACCAGCTGAATAGCTCCCCATCTACCAGCAGTATCTTTGCTGCAGGAAGCACAGCTTGTATTTCGGCTATGTGAGCATCTTTAAAAGGGTAGGGCTCAGATGATAGCAATACCAGGTCCACTTGTTTATTGGCCAGTTCTTCTAATCGGATCTCAGGATAACGTTGCAGGTCAGCCAGTACGTTTTCCCATCCGGCAGTTGTTATCATATTGCTGATGAACGTATCTCCGCCCGCGCACATCCATGGCTTTCTCCATATAAAGTATGCGACGCGTATTGGCTTTGAGGCTTTATTTAGTTGTGCAAAACCATTGGCGATATTGTCGGCAAGTAATATGGCTTCTGCCGAATTAGCAGTCAGCTCCCCTACCGCGCGAATCATTTGCAGGCCATCGTCTATGGTCTTTATATCGCTTACCCAGATAGGGTATAGGGTACTGAGCTCCTCTACCTGTTCCCTCGTGTTTTCCTCTTTGTTGGCAATGATGAGGTCCGGTTGCAGTTCGTATATTATATCAAGGTGTACTGTTTTAGTACCACCAACCCTTTTCTTATTCCTGAACCATTCATCAGGATGCACACAAAACTTGGTGATACCTACTACCTCCTCATTCAGCCCCAGGTCGTAGAGTAATTCGGTTTGCGAGGGTACAAGAGATACGATGCGTTTAGGTGGGTAAGGTATGGCTACCTTATTCCCCATCATGTCAGTAAATGTTTTTTTAGTTTGCATTGCTATTGTACCCTAAAAATAAACCTATCCGTTAAGAATTTTGTTTTATTCATTTGATATTGTTATATTTACAATAAACCTATACTATCATGAAGACGCAAATCTCATTCAAATCGCTATTAGTAGCTGTAGTAGCTGTTACTTCAATTGTTTTTTTTGCTCCGGGTTGTAAGAAAAAAAGTAACGATGGGAAAATACAAATGCCGGAGTTTACTTTGTTGGATAAAGATCTAAAGGCCGATTTCGGTTATAAGCCGGGTACTTATTGGATATACAAAGACTCGGTAAGCGGAGAGATAGATAGCGCCTACGTGAGCAGTAATATGGATACTATGGTTAATGCAGGCGGATGTGTGCTGTCAAATTCATACTATGAGAAGATGGATATCCTGGTCAAATTTGTGTGTGTGACCAGCCTTGATGCTAACCCGAAATCAATGGGAGAAGAATGGCATCTTTCTGCACGATACCATATTATGGACATGTTTATGTCTAATAAAAAAGATTCATTACTGCCGGCAAGCTATCCGCTTGGTGCTTATCTTTTCGATTACCCATTCCAACCCGGCGATTATCACAAAACCACAGGATGTGTTATCTCTTATATAGACAGTGGATATATAAAGGACATTTATCCTCACTATACACTAAACGGACATACCTATAATAGTACTGCAATAGCTAACCACAAGTATGAATTCTTCAGAGAAAGTCAGCAGATCAAAACCAGTAATAGTTTTTACATTTCTTCAGATGCCGGTATTATCAAAGCTGTATTCAACGGTGCTGATAATCCATCATTTTATCGCGTGCTGGAACTGCAGCGATACAATATTGTGAAATAGTAAACTACCGAAATCGTTTGTAATAAAACAGGAGGAATACACTGAACAGCCCGTCAACGAGGAACATATCACTCAGGTAATCCCTGTTGATCATTTTATTTCTTGCAGCTAAGTATATGGATGCGTTAAGTACGGTCAATAAGATGTAGCCCAGTGCACCCCATTTACGCATATCACATGCCGCTATCCAGAACACAGTATAGCCCAGCATCCACACAGGTCCCAGCCATACTATACCCGGGAATGGTACTCCTCTATCACTTACTATCAACCATGTTAATAGTAGCACATGAAACAACCCGACCAATGGAAACAATATTGGTGGCTTGCGCACTATATCACTGAAAAAATCTTTAGAACTGCGCAAAATATTTTTTTATTTTATTCCTCCGCTTTAGAGGTAGTGAGGTTAACCTTTACTAAACGCGTTCAGTATATCGTACTTGGTAAGTATAGTGTACTGGCCGCTTTCATCACGGGTCAGCACAGCGCCATTGTCTTTATTAATGTAGTGGGTCAGGCGTTCCAGTGGTGTGTCCATGTCTACTACAGGCAAAGCATCATCCATCACATCTGCTATCAGTTGGTCACGAACATCAGCTTCTTCTATCAACTTTTTGAACAGGCTACCCTGTGTCACACTGCCGGTCATCTCACCATTCAGCAATACAGGTATCTGCTCAATGTCGTATTTTTTCATCAGCTCCAGTGCGTCCATCACTTTGCTGTTCTCGTCTATGGTTACCAGCCTGCGACGTCCCAGGCCACCTATCAGGTCACGTACAGTGCTTACGTCCAGGAAGCCGCGGTCCAGCATCCATTCGTCATTGTATATTTTGGCTACATACCTGCTGCCGTGGTCATGGAAGATAACTACTACCAGGTCGTCTTTTTTCAGTCTGTCTTTCAGCTGGCGCAGACCTGCTATTACTGAGCCTGCTGAGTAGCCCACAAATATGCCTTCCTCGCGTGTTATACGACGGGCCATTACAGCGCCGTCTTTATCTGTTACTTTTTCAAAATGGTCCAGCGCAGCACGGTCATAGTTCTCTGGCAGGAAATCCTCGCCAAAGCCTTCTGATATATATGGATGTACTTCGCCCATATCCAGTTCACCTGTATCAAACCATTTTTTCAGCAGGCTGCCATAGGTATCTATCGCCCATACCTGTATGTTCGGGTTTTGTTCTTTCAGGTATTTGCCTGTTCCTACTATAGTCCCACCGGTTCCTGCTGCTACTACCAGGTGCGTTACCTTACCTTCTGTTTGTTTCCATATTTCAGGGCCGGTTTGCTCATAGTGTGCCTGCCTGTTAGCAAGGTTGTCATACTGGTTCACATACCAACTGTTAGGTATCTCGCGCTGCAGGCGACGTGCTACCTGGTAATAGCTGCGCGGGTCTTCAGGGTCTACATTCGTAGGGCATACGATCACCTCAGCACCATGTGCTTTCAGTATATCTGCCTTTTCCTTGCTTTGTTTATCTGTAGTTGCAAATATGCACTTATAGCCTTTTATGATGGCAGCCATAGCCAGGCCCATACCTGTGTTACCGCTTGTACCCTCTATTATGGTGCCTCCGGGTTTTATTTTACCCTCTTTCTCTGCTACTTCCAGCATTTTGAGCGCCATACGGTCCTTAATGCTGTTGCCAGGGTTGAATGTTTCCACCTTTGCATACACTTTGCACGGCAGGTCTGCCACTACACGATTCAGGCGCACAAGTGGTGTGTTGCCTATTGTTTCAAGGATATTTTCATAAACGCGGTCTGCCATAATAGATATATTAGATACTGTGGGCGAAGGTAAAAAAATATAAGGACTTGGTAAGGTTCTCGGATGTTACATTATTACAATAAAAACGCCCTGAAATAGATCAGGGCGTTTTTATTTATTGAATTACGTACTATTAATAATAGTCGCCCATTACTATCAATGAATAAATAAGGCCTGGTAAATAGAATAAAATATACAGTAACAGGGCTATAAGCCAGCTTGTACCTTCAAAATCGTCATTTAAACCGATAGCCAACCATCCAAGCCAAAAAATAGATAATATTATATATGCAGCTTGCGATATAGCCGCTTTTCCTGCAATTTTATGGGCTACCCGGGAAAACCACGAATGTTTTTTGGCAGTTATCTTAGATGTTTCTGTAGTTGTAACTACTTCATCGTTGCTCCATGTTATTACAGAAGATTCATTCGTGCTTGCCGGTTGGCTTACAATTTCAACAGGTATAGCTTTCTTTACCGGGAACGCTGCTTTGCTCTCACTGGCTGTAAGCATAGATAAAGAGATCAGCGCAACTAAGATCGATTTCTTGCTCATCGTGTTTAAGTTTTGGTTACTCAAAATTAATTCTTTTATAGAATACAACAATTCCTTAATTACACATGTATTTGTATATTTTTGCACTTACTTCATTTGAGCAATAGTAAATATGAAAGCACACCTTATATTAATAAGTATACTTGCATTTATAGCAATAAATATGAGTGCCTGCTTTCTGAAGCCTAAATTTCATAACAACGATCACCGTGGTGTATATAAGGATATGGGTGTTTCCCGTGATCAGAAAGCCTATCTCGAAGAACTAAAGCGTAAAAACCATCCCGGAAGGTATCGCAGGAAACATCATGTTAAGACACATCATCTGAAAGAAGATCACAGGGCTAAGAAGAATAAGGAGCAGAACAATACGATAGCTCCTGTAGATACTACTGTTCATAATGTGCCTGTACCACCTGACCCTAAGATGGATACTTCTATTCATACGGACCTCAATGTGCAGCCTCCACCAACACCTGAGTCTACTTCTGAATTAATTCACTCTACTGATCAGCCTACTGATCCCGGAAAGACAAGTAAAAAAGACAGGAAAAAGCACAAAAAGAACAAGCAAAGCGGTGTGCAGTAATAACATAGACTTTACATTTTTACAACAATTTAGTAAAATGCGTGTAACATTGCGGTAACCTGCGGGAAATACTTTTGCCCTTAAAAAAATGGTAAAGTATCTCTACGCAGTTCTTTTTATCCTCCTATCCTCTAATGTCATCGCCGGTACGCTGAAAGGCTCGGTAAAAGATGTAAAAAACAATGGCCCGCTCAGTGGTGTTGTGATCGCAGTTACCGGTTCCGGTAAGGGTGCCGTCACAGATTTTGATGGTAAATACGAAATAACCGGTATACCTGCAGGCACTTATGAAGTAGTATTTTCCTATACTTCTTATACATCTTCCAAACAAACAATAACAATAGGTGAAGGTCAGGAAATAACACTGGACCAGGGGATGTTGCCGGAAAATACAGAGTTGAAAGACCAGGTGATCAAGGCTTCTAAGGTTACGAATACAGAAACATCCGTTATCACTGAGATAAAGAACAGTAACAGTATAGTTAGCGGTACCAGCGCAGCACAGATATCAAAAACCATGGACAGGAATGCTGCCGACGTGGTGAAAAGGATACCCGGTGTTACTATCCAGGACGATAGGTTCATAGTTGTACGCGGCCTGCCTGACCGTTATAATACCGTATGGCTGAATGATGCCAGCACTCCCAGCAGTGAGTCTGATAAAAAGGCATTTTCTTTTGACGTTATTCCTGCAGGCCTTATAGATAGGGTAATGATCTTTAAAACGCCTTCACCTGAATTGCCGGGTGACTTTGCGGGTGGTATGGTAAAAGTATATACAACATCTCTTGCCGATAAGAACCAGCTCACAGTAAGTCTGCAGACTTCTAGTCGTGAGTATTCGACGGGTACTAATTTCAATTACAATGCTCCATCTAAAACTGATCAGTTAGGTTATGATGACGGTCGCAGGAGTATTCCGAATAGCGTACCTGATTATATATCATCTAAAAATCCCGCTTACAAAGAGAGTATTAATGCATGGTCTAAGTCTTTTGGCAACGACTGGATAGTGAATACAACGAAAGCTAATCCCGATGCACGTTTTTCACTGGCAGCATCAAATGTATGGCAGCTCAATAAAGTAAAGATCGGCAACACCTTCGGTTTAGCTTACGCTAACACAAATACAAATATGCAGATACACCGCCAGGACTGGGATTCTGTTTCACGCAGCTATAACTATAACGATATAAGGTCTGTAAACAATGTAAGCGTTGGTGTTATGGATAATGTGGGCGTATCTATTGGAAATTCAAAAATAGAATTCAAAAACCTTTATAACCAGATTGGTACTTCATCACTCACTATTCGCCGTACTATTAAAGATACGGGCGTAGCTACAAATCCGGATGAAAAATCATATGCAATGGGTTATGAAAGCCGTGCTACTTATTCTTCGCAGCTTACTGGTACCCACAAGAATAATAAAGACACACGGAAATATACATGGGGTATTGGTTATAACGACCTTTTTAAAAATCAGCCAGACCTGAGGCGTATCAAATATTCCAAGCAGCAGTCAGACCCGGATTCTTTGTTCAGGGCACAGGTGTCAAGCAATGTGGATATTATCAATGGTGGTGGCCGCTATTACTCTTCATTATACGAGCACACATACAGCTTCAATCACCAGTTTACTCAGAAAGTACACATCACTGATGATGTCAATTTAGATCTTAGTGCTGGTAACTACCTTGAGTATAAAGACAGAAGCTACAAAATTCGCCAGCTGGGCTATGTTATAAAGCAGAGTAGCGGTTCTTTAGCCTTAACAAGGTTGCCCATTAACCAGATATTTGCTGATACGAATGTAGGTGGAAGCAAATTGTTTAACATAGGTGAGACCACCAATAAGTATGATCATTACAACGGACAGAATGAATTGATAGCGAGTTTTGTGTCTGCTAAAGCAACCATAGGCAAAAATATTAATGTTGTGGGTGGTGCCCGTTATGAGTATAATATACAATCCATACAAGCTTATGTAAACCTCGATAGTATTGCTCCTAAAGTGATCACTAAATTCTTATTGCATTCTGTAAATGCATCATACAATTTCTCTGATAAGAGCCTTGTAAGGGTAGCTTATGGTAAAACACTCAACAGGCCGGAATTCAGAGAATGGGCACCAATATTCTATTATGACTTTGATGAGCTCGCAGGCAATAAAGGATCATTGTTCAAGACTACAGTTAGCCGCAATAAATCGGGTAGCATAGGTGATACTTTAAAGGTGGCCCAGATACAGAACTATGATATACGCTATGAGTTATATCCGTCTTCAGGTGAGATGATCCAGCTGGGTGCATTCTATAAATATTTTAAAGACCCGATACAGCGTGTGGTATTGCACGTTAAAGTTGTAGATAGCCGTGCATTTTCTTACATCAATGCAGATAATGCATATTGTTATGGTGTAGAACTTGATGTGAGGAAGAACCTTAGCTGGATAGATAGTAAACTTGGTACAAAACTGTTTAAAGATCTTACGCTCGTAGGAAATCTTTCCCTGGCATGGAGCCAGCTTACCATTGATACAGCGTATGTTACAAGTGCCTTACGTCATTCTCCTATACAAGGCCAGTCTCCTTATGTGGTCAATGCAGGCATTTACTACCAGAATGCAGATAATGGTTTCCAGGGTTCATTACTATACAATGTTTTTGGTCCGCGCATGTATGCAGTAGGTACTACAGATGCCGGTGCTGAAAGCCTTGGTGAATTACCTTTCCAGTCATTTGATTGTACTATCTCAAAGCTCTTCCATAAACATTACATGGTTAACATAGGTGTGCAGAATTTATTAGGCTCACGCATACTGTTCATGAAAGACAGCAACAGGGATAATAAGTTTGATTCCAAAGATGACAGGGATTATAAAAGCTACTATCCCGGCAGGTATTATTCTATAGGAGTTAAGATTAAATTCTGATTAAGATAACATGCAGATAATGTGGCGTTAATTATGGCGTAACAATGCAGCTCTACTTTTGTATCAAAATAAAAACAAAATTGTTATGAAGAAAGTTTTCCTTTTATCTTGTCTGTTCGCCGCTTCTTTTAGCAGGTCGTCAGCATTCACAACTGTCATTGTAAAAGACAGTATTTCTACAAATACACACTGGACGTGCGATCAGCAGTACCTGTTACAAGGTTATGTATATGTAACAGCAGGTGCTACTCTTACTATCGATCCGGGTGTTATCATTAAAGGTGATAAGGACACAAAGGGTGCATTGATCATCGAGCGTAACGCAAAGATCAGCGCAATAGGTACTCCTTCTCAGCCTATCGTATTTACATCAAACCAGGATGCAGGTGAAAGAAATTTCGGTGACTGGGGTGGTGTTATTCTTTGCGGTAATGCACCTACTAACTGGGTTGCAGGCCAGGCACAGGTAGAAGGCGGTCCACGTTCTTTCTACGGTGGTAACGATCCGCACGATAACAGTGGTGTTATGCAGTATGTACGTATCGAGTTTGGTGGTGTTGCCTTTTCTCCGAACAATGAAGTGAACAGTCTTACTTTTTGTGGTGTAGGTGATGGTACTACTATCGATCACATACAGGCTTCATTTAATGGTGATGATGCATTTGAATGGTTTGGTGGTACAGTAAACGCTAAATACCTTGTAGCATTAAACACATGGGATGATGATTTCGATACAGATTGCGGCTTCCAGGGTAAAGTACAGTTTGGTGCTGTTATCAGGTATAACAATGCTGACCTTAGCGGTTCTAAAGCTTTTGAAAGCGATAGCTACCAGGCAGGTACGGCTTCAGGTATCCCTGCTGACAATACAAAAATGACACGTCCTGTATTCTCTAACATTACAGCTATCGGTCCTGTAGTAAATCCGGCTACAAGCGCTATCGATCCTAACTTCGTTGCTGGTGCTCATATTCGTCGCGGCAGTGCTATCAGTATCCTGAACAGCGTATTCGCAGGATGGCCATGTGGTTTGCTGATCGATGAGTCTTCTTCTGCTTTCGGTTCTACAGCAGCAAACATCCTTTCTGATGAGCTTCAGTTCAAAAACAACATCATCTGCGGTACAGCTTTACCATCAGGTAGCTTTAATAAAGATATCGTGTTCGTAAAAGACGGCGCACGTTCTTTAACACCTACTAATGCATTTGCTGCAGATACAGTTACTCCGTTCGCTCCTACATATGCAGGTCCACGCGCTTATTTGTCTACTTATGATTTGCGTAATAAGATGTATGCTACAGAACAGAGCAGTGTATTCCTTGGTGGTCCATGGGCTTCAGTTCCAAACCTGGTTCCAAACAGCACTTCTCCCATAGTATACAATACATGGAAAGTTGGTACTACTACAGTAACTTATGATCCTTCTAAAGCGATCAACACTGATACATCAGGCGGTATGGCTGTATTTAATGCTCCTGCAGTATTCCCTGACTTTACAGCTACAAAAGCAAGCGATCCTTTCTTTACTCCTGTTAAGTATGTAGGTGCATTTGCAGGTACTGGTTCTACTTCTGATAACTGGATGAAAGGCTGGTGCGAATTCGATCCTAACAAGGCTGACTACTCTTCAGCTTGTTATGTAGCTCCTCCTCCTCCTGAAGATCATACAGGTGTTGCCCAGGTAAATAACAGCCTGTTCGCTAACGCTACTGTATATCCTAACCCAGCACAGGACGTTGCTACTTTGTCTCTGGATATGAAACAAAATGGTAACCTGAAAATAGCAGTTATAGATATGACAGGTAAAGTTGTTAAGACTGTATTCAATGGTTCTTCTGTAGTAGGTAACCAGACATTTGATATCAGCACTAACGATATGCCAAACGGCCTTTACGTGATAGCTATATCATCAGATAATAAAGTAAAAACACTTAAACTGAGTGTTATAAAATAAGATTCAAGACTGTGTATGTTTAATTGAGGTCGGCAAGGGGTCATTTCCTGCCGGCCTTTTTTTGTACCCTTAATTTCAGGGTGCTTTCTACGTGTTTTAATGAGATATTGGTAAAATGCATATTATGAAGATATCCGCTAACATTTTTTAACTCAATTATTTCGCTACTAAATATTACATTCGCAATCTAATCTTTTCAAATGTTACAGACAGATTATATCCATGTGCCATATGGCAAAACCGTTCACGGTGAAGAAGAAGTAGCCGCTGTTGTCAATGTTTTACGTACTTCTACTCAAATGGGCAAGAATGTCCGTGAAATGGAAGACAAGGTTGCAGCTTTATACGATAAAAAGCACGGTATAATGATAAACAGCGGTTCGTCTGCTCTATATCTTGCCGCCGACCTTATGAATTATGAGCCGGGAGCAGAGATCATCACTCCGGCCCTCACGTTCTCTACTACTGTAGCGCCTATCGTTAAAAAAGGCTGGCTTCCTGCTTTTATTGATGTAGAAGAAGGTACGTACAACCTCGATGCAAATAAAGTAGAGGAAATGATAACGCCTAAAACAAAGGCGATGATCATTCCTAACCTGATAGGCAACCTTCCGAACTGGAAACAGCTTCGTGAGATAGCTGATAAGCACAACCTGTTCGTACTGGAAGATTCTGCCGATACTATTGGTGCAGAAATAGATGGTGCTTCTTCAGGCCGCTTTACAGATATGAGCACTACCAGCTTTTATGGTTCTCACATTATCAACTGTGCAGGTAACGGTGGTATGTTATGTGTTAATACAGAAGAGTTTTATAACCGAGGACGCCTGTTGCGCAGCTGGGGACGTAGCTCATCTTTATTTGTAGAGTCTGAAAAAATAGAAAATCGTTTCAATGTAGAGATCGATGGTATCCCATACGATGCTAAGTTCGTTTTCGAAGAACCGGGATATAATATTGAACCCTCAGAAATGGGCGCAGCCTTTGGTTTGGTTCAGCTGAATAAATTAGCGCAGAATATCGATACCCGTACAGTGAATTACAATCGCATGCGCGAATTCTTTGCACAGTATGAGGAGTTCTTTATCCTGCCAAAACAATTACCAAATTCGCGTACCGGTTGGTTAGCATTTGCATCTACCATCCGTGAGAGCGCACCGTTCATACGCAGGGACCTGCAGATATTCCTTGAAAAAAGGAACATCCAGACCCGTACCGTATTTACTGGAAATATATTACGTCAGCCTGGTTTTAAGCATGTGCCTAACAAATCGGCAAAGGGTGGTTATCCTGAAGCAGATAAGGTAATGCGTGGTGGTATGTTGCTGGCTTGTCATCATGGATTAAATGATGCACAGATAAGCCATGTGATGGAGAGTGTTACTGAGTTCATGAAAAATCTGTAGAATGTTTGAAATCGCGTTGTTGGCATACCTGGCCTATAGGAATAGTGTAAAAGCAAAACTGAAGGGGCTAAACCCAGCTTTGTGGGGATTCATTACTGTCGCCGCCTATCTTTCCTGTGTGGTCATTGGTCTCATGGTAGTCATATACAATTGCTGCAAAGACACTATTGATATGAATGCGTTCTCTTCATCTGATATTAAAACAAGAGAAGTTGCTACACAACAACTGATGCAGGTGCTTTCAGGTAATATGCTTTACGTTACTGCTATAGAATTGTTTGGAATTGGCGGTTATCTGTTGGTTCGTTATATACTTGATAGCAAACCGGATAAGAAAGAACCAGAGGTTCACTGGATGGATAAGCTGGGTGGTGGCACAGACGAGTAATCACCAACAAAAAATATAAAAAATGCTCAATGGCCATAAAGCTATTGAGCATTTTTATTGTCCGAAAAAATTGAGCCGTTCGCAATTGAGCTATTCAGCCATTGCGCATTATATTACCACCCCAATAGTGTCTTCAGCTTAGCCATCCCGCTTTTGCTTACCATTACTTTAGCGCCGCTATGCAGCAGTGCTATATGGCTTTCTTTTTCATAAGGCTCTATACGCATCAACTGTGTTACCGGTACCAGGAACGATCTGTGCACCCTTACAAATTGCTGCGGGTCCAGTGTCTGTTCTATGTGGGAAAGAGTGCTCTTTTTCAGGTAGGTGCCGTCCTTTGTTACTATCTTTATGTAGTCGTCACTTGCCTCTATGTAGTATATTTCCTGTGCAGGTATTATGCGTATCAGGCCGTTATCTTTTACTACTATTCGGTGCTGATAGCCCTCATATATGTTATTTTCCAGCAGTGGGCTGACCTGTGTTATTTCTTTATTGCCAGCCTGAAGCAGCCATTTTTGTATCGCTTTTTCAAAACGATCCTTTACTATAGGTTTCAGCAGGTAGTCTATAGCATGTGCTTCAAATGCTTTAAGCGCATATTCGTCAAATGCAGTTGTAAAGATCACCGCAGGCGGATTGTCCAGCAATTCCAGCAGCTCAAATCCATTTACACGTGGCATTTGTATATCCAGGAATACCAGGTCCGGGTTATGTTCCTGTATCGCTTTAAATCCTTCAAAGCCATCACCGCATTCTGCCACAACCTCTATCTGCGTATAGGGTTTTAGCAATGTTTTTATCAATTGCCGCGCCAGCGGTTCATCATCTATCAGTATTACCTTGTACATAGCGCTGTGGTATTTTTAATATTGTGGTGAAATATTGTTCATCTTTTTGTGTGTCCAGCAGGTCCGTACGGCCATAAAGCAGGTACAATCTGCGCTGTATGCCTTCCAGCCCAAACCCTGTGCCTCGTGGTGGTTGCATATGGGCATCATACGGGTTGGTAATGGTAAGTGTCAGCATCGGTTCTTCTAATACTATATGTATCACTATGCTTACTGTTCCCGTTTTTCCATACAACCCGAATTTTATGGCGTTTTCCAGTATTGGTTGCAGCAGGAAGGGTGGTATAGTAGCATCGTCTGTGTATTCCTTTTCTATATGCACTTGCAGCCTGTCCCCAAATCTTACCGACTCAATGGCAAGGTACGATTGTATATAAGCAAGCTCATCAGCCACAGGTATAAAATCTTCCGACTCTCTTTTTACAGAGCTGCGCAAAAAATCAGACAGTTTGCCTATCATCTCCTGCGCCTTATCAGGATGTATCATGATAAGGGCGCTTATAGAGTTAAGGCTGTTATACAGGAAGTGTGGCTGTAATTGCTGTCTTAGTTTAAAGAGCTCTGCTTCTTTCAGCAGCACTGCCGCATCTGATTGTTGCTGAAAACGAACATCCAGTGTTGTCAGGTTCTTGCGTAATGCGCCATTTGTTGCTATCCAGTTGCTGAATATCCACGTGATCAGGAAGCGGATGGGTAATGTGTGCGACAGCCATACTTTATAATCTATGTTAGTATCTGCCAGCCACCACTTAAGTAGTTCAAATTCCGCAAGGGTAGTAGCCCCACTCATGAACAGCGCTACTGCCAGTGCATATACTACTATTGCTGCCGATGTAGGATAGCTGCGTATCAGCAGTACTATACCCCATATAGAAGCGCATAAGAGCACACTGCTCACCAGCCCGTCCTCTATTGATAAGGTCCAGT
The DNA here is from genome assembly GCA_025963465.1 of Flavipsychrobacter sp. Classification (GTDB taxonomy): domain Bacteria; phylum Bacteroidota; class Bacteroidia; order Chitinophagales; family Chitinophagaceae; genus Nemorincola. The sequence continues at coordinate 4,531 of JAOQAP010000107.1, read as the reverse complement.
CGAAGTGAAGAACAGAGTGCAGTATATAAGCATGTATCGCCAGCACTATTAGTGCCAGCGATAATATCATCCAGTGTATATTTTTTCTTATTGCGCGCAAGGAAATTGATTAAGGAAGCGATTAATTATTTAACCATTTACCTTATTAACCAACCGCCGCCCATAATGGGGCCGGTACCATTTCAGCCTCACGTACCATAGAGAACAGGAGTCCGCCATTCTTCAGTTCCACGGGCTGTATGTCCTTTACCGCCAGCATACGCCAGCACATGGTGCGTCCATGACGGTCTATGAAGGTCGACTCTTCATTTGTGCCCGCTATGCGCGCTTCTTTAAGTGCCTCCTCTTCATTATTGCCATATACCAGTCTCCATTGTTCTTCGTATTGGTCTGTTGGCAAGCCTTCACATTCTATGCGGTAAATGATCTGTGCGGTAAATGAGTGCATAATATTAAGTTTAGTGGTGATTGGTTGTTATTAGTGTGTATGTTTGCTTAGTATGACTTTAACTCTATGCTGCCAAAGGAACAACTGCCGCGAAGTATAAGTACTTTTTTGTTTTCTATTGTAGTAGCAGTTTGTATGGTTCTTCCGTCTTCTACACTGCCAAACGATGGATTGATCTCGTTCTGCACTTCCCAATGCGATGGAACGATCACTTCTACACCGCCAAATGATATCCTGAAGTCCATTACCACAGACGGTTCTGTCATATCCGCCTGCGCCAGGTTTATCTCACAGCCGGCAAATGTCACGTTTACCATACCTCCTTTAAAGTCCTTAGAGGTGACGATCTCTTTTCTGCCGCCAAAGGTGATATCTACATTCAGGTTACTATCGGTGTTGATATGGCTGTTCACACCTCCTGCTGTATTGGGCTGGCACTTTGGCCTGCGTGGCCTGAAGGCGATAGCCAAACCTATCAGTATAATAAATGCAGGCCATACAAAATGAGAAGAAGGCTGTCCCATGATCATGAACTGTGGGGTAAGATTTGCTATACCTATCAATATGGCTATCCACCAGCCGTTATTGCGAAATCTGTGTTTGATACCGGAAAATACGCCAATAAATATCAGGATGAACGGCCACGAAAAATCAAATGTAAAATGGGGTAGTAGGCCCATAGTTCTCAGCATCAGCCCTATGCCTACCAATGCCAGCATCACGCCGAACAGCACCCTGCTCCTTTGCCTTTGCTCTCCAAAATCCTTAAAGTCCCTGTGATCAAAACGTCGGTTACGCATATCTTCTTGTTTATAGCACAAATGTAACTACAGCAAATACCGTGCGGAAATGATATTAGGTAAGAAAAATGGTAAGGTCGGTAAATGACTGTTTAATGTCGGTGAACGAAGCTTTGCCTCTTTTACGTATCTGAATATTCAAATAAATTTATTTCTTATATTTGCAACCTGCGACATACACATGCCTTTTGATCTGCAATAAAAATAGCCCCGCTTTACAGCAGGGCTATTTTTATTGCAGTGTAGTTATTCTTTAATGGAATGCATTTACAAGTACCTTCTGGCTCCATCTGCCATGTTCAGACACTGCATTTACAAAGTAAACGCCAGGCGCTCCGTCCAGCCGCACATCCACAGGTTCGTTGGTATTTGCACTAAGGTCCTTAATTTTCTGTCCTACCACATTGGTAATGGTTATATGTACCTGCTCATTGATGCCCGATTCCATGTTTATGGTAAATGTCCCTTCATTAGGGTTAGGCCATGCATGTATTGTTTCGATTGTATTTGAATTAGGCGGAGTTGCTACCCCTGCCGTTGTATTCATACACGCTTCATAAGCAAGTGTTTTGAACGGGTAATTTAGTGAAGCAGAACAGCCGCATGCACCGTTAAGAGTATATGTAAATACAGCTGATCCCGGCTTTATGGCGTGTACAAGTCCCAGGTTATTAATAGTTGCTACTGTTGTATTGCTGCTGGTCCACACGCCTCCGGGTACAGTTTCAGTTAATATCACTGTAGTTGCGGGGCAGGCATAATTTATCCCCAGTACTTTACCTATGGTTGCTATGCTAACAGGTGCCGTTACTGTCACTACAGTAGTGATAGAATTGTGCAATGTGGCATACGTTATTGTCGCAGTGCCTGCAGCTATAGCATTGAGTACTCCTGTAGTCCGGCCTATAGTAGCTACGGCAGGGTTACTGCTGAGCCATATACCATCTGTAGTAGCATCGCTAAGTGAAGTAGCGGTAGACTGGCATAATGTTGTTGTTCCCGTTATTGGGGCTATTGCAGTAACGGGGTAAGTGATCTTTCTTATACGGTGGTTTCCTCCATCCGATATGTAGATATTGCCATTTACATCCAACGCTATTCCACCTATATTATTAAATGTTGCACCAATGGCAGGGCCGCCGTCTCCGCTATATCCAAGTGCTGTTATACCGGTAAGTGTTGTAAGGCCAGTCCCGGTTGACGTCATCATATAAACCTGGTGCGCATCAGCAGCATATACGTTCCCCATAATATCTGTTGCCAGGCCAATAATCACATCCTTAAGTAGTCCCGTTGGATTTGAATAGATTGTAGTAAAAACCCCTGCCGCATCCATCCTGACAATAGATGTTGTTGTGGCAATGTATATATTTCCAATATTGTCACTGGCAATATTATATGGCCGCCGCAGGCTGGCCACAGTAGTTATTATCTTTGTTGTTACGTCTACTTTACGCACTGCATCATTACTATAATCGGCAATGAACAAGTTTCCATTTATATCCGTTGCCATACCGGTAGGATAGTAAAGGTTAGCAGCAGTGGCTGGTCCTCCGTCTCCTGAATAGCCACCTGTTAGGCTGTATCCGGCTACCGTATGGCTTACTCCTGATGGGTCTATCTTCCGAATACGGTGGTTGTTCCCGTCTGCAATATAAATATTACCTCCCGGATCCGTATACATCCCATATGGATCATTAAAAGTAGTAGACGTTGCTTGTACCTCATCGCCATAATAAGGGATTATGCCGTAAATACCACCAATAGTGGTCATGTTTCCGGCAGGTGTTATTTTACGAATGAGGCCATTGCTCTGGTCTGCTATAATGGCGTTACCCATCGGGTCTATTGTTACACCAAATGGATAATATATCTTTTTCATTACAGCTACACCATCTCCGTCATATCCGTATGCTCCTGTTCCGGCTATAGTATTAATGGTCTGGGCATTCACAAGGCCTGACAAGCCCGATAGTGTTACGCAAAGTAACAGGTGTATACATTTTTTCATGGGGTATAGTTTTATTAAAGCTACATTTTTTTTTCTGAACTGCCGCAATATTTGTGCCGCTTTTTACAACTAAAAAGCCCTGCTCAACGAGCAGGGCTTTTATATTTTCAGATTAATAGCGATGTATTAATGGGACGCATTCACAAGCACCTTCTGGCTCCATTGGCCATGCTCCGAAACTGCATTTATAAAGTAAAGGCCGCCCACTCCGTCCAGTTTCACATCCAGATGCTTGTTGGTTACAGTTGTGAGTTCTTTTATCTTCTGGCCTACTACATTTGTTATTGTTACCTTCACCTGCTCATCTATGCCGGATTCCATATTGATGCTAAATGTTCCTTCATTCGGGTTTGGCCATGCCTGTATAGCAGTTTCCATACCTGCAGATGGGGTTGTAGCAATACCCTCAGTACCTATACATTCTTCGTAAGTAAGCGTCTTGAATGGGAATTTGAGGGAAACTTCAGCACCGCATGCCCCCACAATAGTATAAGTGAGCACTGCTGACCCCGGCCTGATGGCACGTACAAGCCCTGCATTATTTATTGTCGATACTGCAGTATTACTGCTCGTCCATTCACCACCAGGCATTGTTTCTGTAAGTATTACTGTTTTACCGGGACAGGCATAGTTGAGGCCTAGTACCTTGCCTGCACTACCCACGCTACCCGGGCTGGTTATTGTTATCAGCGTTGTTGCAAAATTAAAGCTCGTTCTGTAAGTGATGATGGCATTACCTGCAGCTACCCCGTTCAGTACACCTGTATTCAGGTCTATTGTAGCTATAGCGGTATTGTTGCTGGTCCATGTGCCGCCCGGGGTAGCATCATGAAGTGTGTCGCTTGCACCCTGGCATAGCACCGTAGTACCGGTAATAGGCAATACCGGTATTACAGGATAGGTAATTTCACGTACCTTATTATTTGTTTCATCAACTATATAAATATTTCCCGTAGGGCCTATAGCTATCTGCCCCATATCAGAAAACCTTGCCGCCGTTGCAAGCCCGCCATCGCCGCTTGAGCCGGCTGTAAGCGGCCAGCCTGTAACTGTATCTAATAGCGTACCTGTAGGGTCTATTTTGTAGGCAGTAAAGTTTTCGCAGGTAAAGAAAATGTTTCCCGCTCCGTCAAGTGCCAGCGATTTTACTCTTGCAGGTGTATGGTAAAGAGTAGATATGGTGCCCGTTGGTGTTACCTTGCGTATGTTACTCCAGTACCTGTCAGCTATCAGCAGGTTACCGCCTGCATCTACTTTCACATCGTATGGGTT
>JAOQAP010000091.1 GCA_025963465.1 Flavipsychrobacter sp. | reverse complement strand
ACGGAGATGATGACGAGGAGGATGAACTAGAGGAACCAAAACAGAAGCCACCGCTGAAATAGGAAGCCCCGTTATCGCCACCCGCCTTGAAGGCACTGCCGATATGCAAAGTGGCGAGCGTAGCTGTTGGGCTTACTCCAACACATGCGGTTCCGCAGACACCTGCGGTATGGCCATTTTCGGCACAGCTTACGAACCAGAGATTGGGGCTTTTATCTTCAGTACCCGTGACAGCCAACGTCCACGGCCCATTGGGGCCGGTAGTATATGCTGCAACACCGGTACCATCAGATGTTAAGCCATTTTCAAAATTTTCTGTCCAGAACATTTGTGCATTGCTGCCGAATGCACTTAATAAAAGGATGACTGGCAAAATAAAGAGCTTCTTCATAGGCATGTTTTACCAAAAATAATGAAGATTCCTATATAAACAAACCCTAATGGCTAATATTATTGAGCCGTAATTGAATAAATAGTCAAATACTATTTTTCACTCACGTGAATTCTATGCAGGAACCGATGTACTGCAGGTGCGAGCAGAAACCCTATATTGGTAATAAAGGCTACCCCACTGAACAAGGCATACATAGACGAGAATATCTTGCCGGAAAAATTCTTCACCTCAACTACCGGCCCCATCCCGCTTAAGATCATGGAAGCATTATGTAAGGCATCTATCCATTCTATATCTGCTACATAATGATATCCCAGAATGCCAATAAGCAGGCATATGCCCAGTATAAACATGGCGATCACCAGGTTGCGTAATATCCTGCCATAAAAAACATGGACGGGAGCAAGCGGCTGTTTTTTATTTTCGTAGATCATTATTACAGAGCGCTAAGCGCTATTAATGGCATTTAAAATGTTCGAATGGTTCCTTACAAGTAAGGCATCTATACAGCGCCTTACAGGATGTAGGGCCAAACTGGCTCACCTGTTCTGTCTCCTCACTGCCACATCGCGGGCAGGCCACCTCCTCTTCTTCAAATAAACCCAATGCCTGATATGCTTTACGGTTGGGAGGAGCGATACCATATGCTTTCAGCTTTGCTTTGCCTTCTTCACTCATCCAGTCAGTAGTCCATGCGGGGCTTAGCTGATGTACGATAGCTATATGTTTTACTCCATGGCTTGCCAGCGCCATGCGTATGCCAATGGCTATTACATCCATAGCGGGGCAACCGCTGTAGGTGGGGGTGATGTGTACCTTTACCTCTGCATCTCCTCCCTCCCCTGTGATCTTTATATTACGTACTATACCAAGGTCCAGTATGGTCAATACCGGTACCTCGGGATCTGTAACTACAGACAACCAACTCATTACTTCCTCACTGGTCATAGCCTTATTCTATAATTTGTAAAGGTAGAACTGATTTGCGGAACTAAATGGTATGGGTATGTGAAAGATGGGCCATTCAATATCAAAACCTTATGATATAAAGTCTCAATTATTCCATTTCAGCATTATTCACTAAATTCATCACTTCACAACCGATCATTTTACAGCACTATAATGCCTGAAAAGCAAAAGAAAAACATACAGCATACCGTAGTAAAGCAGGAAAAGACAAACCAGCATACGGCAAATAATAATAGAACGGGTGTACCGGTATGGGCACCGCTGGCGATAATTATATTCACCGGCCTGCTGTATACAAGGGCGCTGAATAATGGCTATACCTATATTGATGATGATTTCTACATTCTGAAAAACCAATACCTGCGCGATCTCAGCTTTGCCGGTATCAAAGCTATATTTACCCATTTTTATTCCTTCAACTATCACCCGCTTACCACAATCAGCAACCTGCTTGAGTTCAGCCTGTTCGGGCTTAATCCGTTACCCTATCACCTGTTCAATGTACTGTTCCACCTTTTGAATATATGGCTTGTATTTAAAGTAACAGAAAGACTGAGCGGTAAAGGCCTGACTGCACTAATTGTCTGTACCCTGTTTGCAATACACCCTATGCATGTAGAGTCTGTGGCATGGATAGCAGAGCGTAAGGATGTGCTATATGCCACTTTCTATCTTTCGGCTACGCTAATATACCTGAAGTACATTGACTCTGGATTCAATACTAACAACTATGCGTGGGCATTGTTGCTGTTCCTTTGTTCCCTGTTATCTAAGTCCGCGGCTGTTACGTTACCGGTTTTGCTGGTAGCTATAGATATATACAAAGGGAGAAAGATAGACGCAAAAGCTATTGTGGAGAAAGTTCCATTCCTGTTGCTGGCAATATTATTCGGCATACTGGCTATTATGTCACAAAAGGCGGGAGGTGCTATCAGTGATATATCTAAATCCTACAATTTTATAGAGCGGGTGTTCCTGCTTATGTCAGGGCTGGCAGCGTATTTCATTAAGCTGGTAGTGCCTTATGGCTTATCTGCCATTCACTATTTCCCAGATCTTCATGGCGGACCATTGCCGTGGTATTATTACTTATCGCTGCCATTCCTGTTGCTCATTACATGGCTTGTAGCAAGACGTTCCGCATACAGGAAAGAAGTTGTGTTTGGCGTTGCATTTTTCATGATCTCCATGTCTGTAATGCTGCAACTAATAACTGTAGGCGCAGCTATGTATGCCGAAAGGTATAGCTACATATCTTACATCGGACTCTTCTATATTGCGGGGCAATTTGTAGCCGACAAATGGGAAAGCCCTTCAGCAAATACAGTGATGGGCGTTTGTGTGGCATTTATGCTGCTATTCGCAATCGGTACCTGGGACAGGATCGGGTATTGGCAGAATACCGATACACTGTTTACTGACATAGTAGAAAAGAACCCGGATAACTGGCGCAATAGCCTTGTATATAATTCGTGGGGAGAGGCTAAAATGTATGAGGGTAACAGCAAGGATGCTATTGACCTGTACTCAAAAGCTGTGCAACTGAAACCCGATTATGTAAAGGCCTATTATAACAGGGGTATGGCATTTGATGCGCTATTCGATTTCAAATCTGCTGTTGCCGACTACAGCAAAGCCATCAGCCTGAAACCTAAATACCCTGAAGCTTACAATGCACGCGGATGGGCGTATTTTGGGTTGCGGGACAATAATGCTGCGATACAGGATTATAACACCGCTATAGCTATGGATACAAAGTACCCCGAAGCATATAATAACAGGGGGTGGACGAGATATGCTATGGGTGATACTGTCAATGCGCTTGCCGACTATGACCAGGCAGTAATAATAAACCCGTCATTTGCAAAACCTTATTATAACAGGGCTGCAATAAAAGTAAACAGAAACGATCTGAAAGGAGCGATAGCGGACTATACAACACTTATAAAAATACACCCCAACGATAATACAGCCTACTACAGCCGTGGCGTAGCATTGTACATGATGAAAGCCCCTACTGCCTGCAATGACTGGAGAAAAGCTGCACAACTGGGAAGCCAGGATGCCGTGAGTATGATACAACAGTATTGTAAGTAATACACGTGGTATTTACCAGCTCATACCGGGATACGCACGCTGCATGAATTGCAGCTCAGTGAGTATGTAGCCCAGGTGTTCGGAATGATTACCATCCTTACCGCCCTGCTGCATCCATGTTCCTGTGGGCATAGCAATTGTTGCTTCGTCAAAGACAGACTGTACACGTGCCAGCCATTCAGTCTTTAGCGGACCAAGATCAGGACTAATGCCCTGAGCCTGCATAACGTTATCAGTATCATTTGCGACAAACAGTTCCCCGGTGTACATCCATAGCTCATTTACAGCCTGCTGTATACGCTTATTACTTTCTTCTGTACCATCACCAAGGCGCACTACCCATTCGCTGCTCCAACGCAGGTGGTAGGTCACTTCCTTCAATGATTTTTCCGCTACAGATGATATTGTTTCGTCTTTGCTCTTAACTAACTCTGTGAAGTATAAATAATTGAACAGATCGTAAAAGAATGAGCGTGCAACAGTGTAGCCCCAATCAATATTAGGTTGCTCTACAAGCAATACATTCCTAAAATCCCAGCCATCGCGGAGGCTGGCAAGATCATCTTCTCCTATGCTTGCACCTGAAGCAAGCAGCGTTTGTAATGTTACAGAGCTGAATACTTCTTTTTTATCTTCAGCAGGAAAACCATTGAACTGATCTGCTGCGTACTGGAACAAGCTGCGTGCACGGCCCAGATGGTCCAGCGCAGTATTGGTAAGTGCTATATCCTGCTCCAGTATAGGTCCATGGCCACACCATTCGCTTAACCGATGTCCTATGATCAATGCATCATCTGCAAGGCGTAATGTATAGTCTAAAAGAGTTCTTTTATTATTCATCAAAAAGTACTTTTTCCCTACATGTACTTTACCTCGTCGGGAAGGTTATAAAAGGTAGGATGACGGTATATTTTATCATTTGCTGGATCATACATAGATGATGCCTGGTCAGGGTCGGAAGCATGAATATGACTGCTTTCCACTACCCATATACTTACGCCTTCCATTCTGCGAGTATATACGTCCCTTGCATTTTCCATAGCCATTTGCGCATCAGCAGCATGAAGGCTGCCGGCATGCTTATGATCGAGACCTGCTTTACTACGGATGAAGACTTCCCACAAAGGCCACTCGCTTTTATTTATTTCTTTTTGTGCCATAATGAATTGTATCTGAATAACCTACCTCAACAAAGGGCAGGCAAATTGTTATGCAGCTTTTGCTTTACGCTCTTTTCTTTTTGCGGCATGCGCCATTGCAGCATCCCTTACCCACTTGCCATCTTCCCACGCTTTCTTACGGGTTTCCAGACGTTGTTTGTTGCAAGGGCCATTACCCATTACCACGTTCCAGAATTCATCCCAGTTTATAACGCCGAAATCGTAGTGACCACGCTCCTCATTCCATTTAAGGTCTTTATCAGGTACTGAAAGGCCAAGGATCTTCGCCTGTTCTACAGTTACATCTACAAATTTCTGCCTCAACTCATCGTTAGTGAGACGTTTTATACGCCATCTAACACTGTTCACTGTGTTCGGACTTTCTGCATCGGGCGGGCCAAACATCATCAATGACGGCCACCACCAGCGGTTAAACGCATCCTGTGCCATTTTCTTTTGTACATCAGTACCATTGCTCAGGTTGAGCATGATCTCAAATCCCTGGCGCTGGTGAAAACTCTCTTCTTTGCAAACGCGCACCATAGCCCTCGCATACGGGCCATAAGAGGCACGGCACAATGGCACCTGATTCATAATAGCTGCACCATCTACCAGCCAGCCTATGGCACCCATATCGGCCCAGGTAAGGGTAGGATAATTGAATATGGAAGAATATTTTGCTTTACCTGTATGTAATTGGTTGTACAGCTCATCACGGCTTACACCCAGCGTTTCCGCTGCGCTATACAGGTACAGGCCATGACCTGCTTCGTCCTGCACTTTTGCCAGCAATACCGCTTTGCGGCGCAGGCTTGGGGCACGTGTTATCCAGTTACCTTCAGGCAGCATTCCTATTATTTCGCTATGAGCGTGCTGGGATATCTGCCGGATGAGTGTTTTACGGTAATCATCTGGCATCCAGTCTTTAGGCTCTATGGCTATCTCTCTGTCTATAAGACTATCAAAATGCTCCTGGAATGAATGAACTGTCATTTATAATAAAATTTACGACTACAAATATACGAAATTTCGGGCGAGTGGATACTGGATGCTTGTTACTGGATGCTTGATACTAGATAGTTGCGTTATTATGTTATCAATTTTTCTCAAATAATATAGTTCTTTTTGATGCAGAGGTATAAATAACATGATATTCATGCCGGATCTGTTCATAAAGCGTACTAAAGTACCCCTTGCTTAAAAAGGAAGGATCATAGCACCATACGATTATATAGTTGATCATTACTCCGCTTTCCTGCCTGTATTTTGCAATATCTGCTGAGGGTGGTTCCCCTTCGATACCACCATCATCTCCCTCTCTAATACCCAGGTGACTATAAGGGCTGGTCCGCTCTTTCCAAGCCAGCGGGAAATAACCCATATTAGCCTCATAATTATCCAGTACTATTAAGGGCTGTGTGGTTCCGAGGTATTGAGCTGTGTGGACGAACAAAAAATTACGATCTGCAATAACACGGCCATTTTCATCTTTACCGTTGCGGGAAAGATCTATTGGTAATACTACCGAGTATGGTTGGATATAACTGCCTGCAGATAAATAGTCAACTGCGCCTTCGGATGCCTTTAGCTGACAGTTGGTGCGGGCAATACTCAATACTACAAAACACGAAAACAAAATGAGCCCTGCAGCATTTTTTACCTTCCCCCCAGGCAATACATAGGCTATGCAACATATAATAAACAGCAGGACAAATAACTGCAACCGCATATTGATAAGAATGAGCCTGCCCAAAAAGGACTCAGGAAAGAACAGATAGATAAATGATGCGAACAGCAAACCTAATACCAGTCCATCATATTTATGAACAGTCCTGTAATTTTTGAACTTTATAAACGTAAACACGAACAACGACACGAGTACTATACCTGCTATAAGGGCAGGTATATCCTCCTCATGAGTTACATTCACGAGGAACTTGCACTGCACGAGCTCTATGGCCCGGTAAAAGTGATGCCTAAGCACCAGTTGCATACCGCCCTGATTTTCGGTGAAGCGGCCCATTAATATAATAAACGGTGAAAGAAAGAGTGTAAGCAGTAAACCATTCTTCAGCAAATACCCGGTGAACTTTTCTTTTGCAGTTCCTTTTGCAACAGCAATGGTATAAGATACCAGCAACGCAGCACAGGTAAAAGCAGCCATACCAAAAGCAAGCAGGTGCGTAAAAAAAATAAGTGCTGTAAATAGTAAAAACAAAACAGCATTTCCAACATTTCTCTTGTCCATAAAGCGGAGCCAGCTCCATACTACCCAATAGAAAAAAGCAATGCTGAATGAAAAATTATAAAACCCTTTTGATAATGTGAGCGGGAATACCAAAAGGAAAATAGCAGGTAACCAATAAGAATAACCGCCTGTCATTTTCTTCAATAACAGGACTGCTCCACTCACGTATAGCAAGACATAGATAGTAAGGAATAGCTTTTCTGCCACTACCCCATTTACCAGGAACATGAGCAGGGCTATAATAATGCCAGACAACCAGTTGGGATTGGGCTGATAAGATAACGAGTAATACGGCGCATAAAAGGAGGTGTGCTTATCCGCCCACATGTCATGCAGTATTTGCGCATTGTAGACATGACTGGGGCCGTCGCCCGTAAGGTAATATGCAGGCAGCCATATCTGCAGCATGCACAATAACAGTCCGGCAACCAATAAGAGTTTTGTCCCGGTTTCCGGCCTCATCATGCTGTATTTTTACGATCAGGATGCATTACTGTGCAAATATAAACCTCAATGTCACTCCCGCACGTGTAGTAGTGGTAGGGTATGAATTTGACACATAAGGTATCGTCTGCTGCCTATCGAAGAAGAAGTGCAGTGTTAATTTCTGTGTCACCGAGTAGTCAACTGTCGGTGATACACGTATCACTTTCTGTCCACGAGAAACTATACTGATGTTGTTAGACAAGAACGTGTTGCTCGCCTTATCATCGCGCAGTCCTATGTCCATTTTGCAGATCAGCTCGTTCTTCAGTCTTTGCACACCAAATACTTTGAATGGCAGC
>JAOQAP010000083.1 GCA_025963465.1 Flavipsychrobacter sp. | reverse complement strand
CTCCTTTTTTCAAGGTGCCTTGCAAAGGCACGAGCGCAGCTCACAGACGAGGGAGACAGCGAAGCAGTCGGACGAGGCGGGGTGGTTAGCTCGCGGCATAATTAATACTACCAACCGAAGAAACAGGAAGTCATCCCGCAATCCAGAAGTTTCAACTTAACGAAAGATGTGCCACACCTGTCCGGCCTTGGACGTGATTTACCCGGACATAACATGATAAATGTGGCACGTCTGGACGGGCACAATAAAACAGCGAGCCAAAAAGCATGCGGCATAATTAACACTCCCCAACGGAAAAAACCGGAAATTATCCCGCAATCCGAAACCAACTCGCGTCATTGCAATGAATCGAAGCAAGCTCACGAAATAAGTAAACAAGTAATAAGTGACAACACCCCCAACCGGAAGAAACCGGAAGCAAATCTCACAATTTCCGGAAATGAGGGTAAGTAATAACACTTCCCCTCTCGAGAGGGGTTAGGGGTGTGTCTAAGTAAAATGAGCCTCTTCCGCCACCGGAAGAAACCGGAAGTCATCCCGAAATCCGAAACCAACTCGCGTCATTGCAAGGAATCGAAGCAATCTCACGAAATAAGTAAACAAGTAATAAGTGGCAACACCCGCAACCGGAAGAAACCGGAAGTCAACCCCACGATTCCGGAAATGAGGGTAAGTAATAATACTTCCCCTCTTGAGAGGGGTTAGGGGTGTGTCTAAGTAAAATGAGCCTCTTCCGCCACCGGAAGAAACCGGAAATTATCCCGCGAAATGTGAGCAAAAAAATGTGAGCAACAATTTGCGTTAAAAGCACACTAACCAATTGATAGCCAATCTCAATGTGAGCAATAAATATGGTAAAAACCACCCGGAAAACCGGAAGAAACTGGAAAATTCTTTAATCCTGAAATTCTGCTTTACTTTTGAACAACTTAATCACTCGACCCGAAAATGGTATTCAGCAGCATTGCGTTCATATTTTACTTTCTGCCGTTATTCTTTTTTTTCTATTACCTGGCAGATAAGCGCTTCAAAAATAGTATCATTCTTGCAGGCAGCATACTGTTCTATGCATGGGGAGCGCCTAAGTTCATTTTTGTCATATTAGGCACCACCGTCATAGATTTTTATGTGGTCCGTATGATGGATGCTACAGAACGAAAGCCATTAAGAAAACTACTTTTATGTTTATCGCTTTGTCTCAATCTCGGGCTGCTTTTCTATTTTAAGTATAGCAACTTCTTTGTAGAGAATATAAATACCGTTTTCCAGCACATGGGCGTCAAACCGCTTAGCTGGACGAAACTGGTGCTGCCTATAGGTATATCATTCTATACGTTCGAAACGCTTACTTATGTAGTAGATGTATACAGGCGCATTCATAAACCCCTGCGCAACTTCTGGGACTATCAGTTGTATATCATCCTGTTTCCCAAGCTCATAGCGGGCCCCATCATCCGCTTCCACGAGTTTGCAGACCAGATATACGACCATACTTCATTCGAGACCGTTGACAACAGGCTCAGGGGGCTGTATCGCTTCTTCATAGGTCTTGGCAAGAAAGTACTGATAGCCAACGTAATAGGAGAAAGTGCTGATGCCATATTTAAAATGCCGCACGATGTATTAAGCACATCTTCAGCATGGTTTGGCGCGCTCAGTTACACCATCCAGATCTATTTCGACTTTTCAGGGTATTCTGATATGGCCATAGGCCTCGGCCTTATGATGGGCTTCCGCTTCCCGGAGAATTTCAACAATCCCTATACCGCAGTTTCTGTTACCGATTTCTGGCGCAGGTGGCATATCACCCTCGGCACATGGATGCGCAACTATCTCTATATCCCTCTTGGCGGCAACAGGGTGAATAGTAAATGGAAGCTCTACTTCAATCTCTGGATAGTGTTCCTGTTGTCTGGCTTATGGCATGGCGCCGCATGGGGCTTTATTATATGGGGAGCCTACCATGGTTTCTTCCTTATTGTTGAGCGGTTGTTCCTGGGTAAGTGGCTGGCTAAGATCGGTAAGATATCATTCATTTATACCTTCTTCGTGGTGCTTATAGGCTGGGTCTTTTTCCGCATAGAGCACCTGCAGCCATCACTGGGCTACATCCACCGCATGTTCTCCTGGCATGCCGACAACAGGAAGTGGATACCCGATACCGAATACATTACCATGCTTATCATTGCTTTGTTCTTCTCATTCTTTACGCTTACCTCTGTTGGCGAAAAGATACAGCAAAAGATATTCTATAAAGACTATTCACTGAAGTTGCATTTCACAATGGCTTTTGTCACCTTGCTGCTATGCATTTTATGCGCGGGTCGCATCACCGTATCTACTTTCAATCCGTTTATCTATTTCAGGTTCTGATACTATGCAGGACAAAATAAAGAACGGTTTATTTATGTTCCTCTTTATGGTACTGTTGTCGCCTATGCTGCAGTACAGTTTTTCATTTGTCAAAAGCGGGCCGCTCAATGGCATTTTTAACATTGCTCCCAATGTCAATTTTTCATGGCAGAAATGGATGGACGGAACCTACCAGGACGGCAAGTCGAAATTCATTAACGACAACATAGGCTTTCGCCCCGACCTGATACGCGCAAACGACCAGGTAGATTACTCCTGCTTCAATAAGGTACACTCTGAATGGCGCATCATAGCCGGGCGCAACTACAATGCTTTCCAGGATGTTTATATCTATGCCCATACTGGCAAAGACTTTGTCGGTTATGAGACGGTACGCATACGGATGAAGAAACTAAAAGCGGTACAGGACACTCTGCAGCGTTTAGGCAAATCGCTGGTACTGATATATGCTCCGGGTAAAGCAGATTTCTACTCTGAAGACATTCCAAAAGCATATGATAGCGGCAAACAGAACGTCACCAACATGGCGGCATACGCACATGCCGGCGATTCATTAGGCGTCAACCAGATCAACTTCAATTCATGGTTCATTGCCATGAAGCAGGCAAGCAAAGAATTGCTTTATCCCAAACAAGGCTTCCACTGGTCGGTATATGGTTCGCTGCTGGCAGCAGATAGCTTTGTGAGCTACACAGAGCGGCTCAGGAATATCCGTATGCCTCATCCCGTATTATCCAATATGGTACATACTACGGAAGCAAGAGAGACCGATGATGATCTTGCAAAAGGATTGAACCTTATTTTCCCTACAGTAAAAGAGACATTCACATACCCCGAAGTAACTTATCCTGAAGACAAGACTCTGGCAAGGCCAAAGACGATCTACATAGGCGACAGCTTCCTGTTTACCTGGATGAACACCGGCTTTATGGACAATACAAATGAACAATGGCAGATATGGTATTACTTCCGTCATTTGCTCAACAGCGGAAACCATGAACCCGAAAAAATACCCATGCCTGCTGACTGGATCAATGAACTTAATAAGAATGACTATATAGTACTGATGTACACGTCAAGGAATCTAGGCCCGCTGGGCGATGGATTTATTGAACAGGCGTACGACCATTTTTATCCCTTAAGTACAGCTAATCAGACTTTCTTTTCCGGTAAGTAAGCAATAGCTCGAGCTCACTGATGATATTGCCTATCACCTTGCCTTGCTCATACTTTTCTTCCACCAGTGCGCGGGATGCATCTGCCATTTTCTGGGCATCTTCTTTATTGTTAAGGCACCACTTTACAGCCCGTTCAAAGTCTTCAGGTTTTTTGGCAAGCAAATAATGAACACCAGCCTTGGCCTCAATACCCTTTATCCCGCTGGATGTGGTAATAACTACTTTGCCGGCAGCCATTGCTTCCAGTATCTTTACTCTTATGCCTCCGCCCGTCCATATAGGCACTATCAGTATCTTCTTATCTGCAATGAACTCGTCTGCATCCTGCACCTCGTCCATACAGTGCACACCGGGAATACCCATATTTTTTAGGTCATCCGGCATTTTTCTTCCCGCGAAGTAAAACTCAAAATCAGGCACAGACCTCCTGATCTTTGGCCATGCCCGCTGCAGGAACCAGAGTATACCTTCTTTATTGGGTATCCAGTCCATAGCGCCTATATGGTAGGCCACCCAGCGTTCATTTTTACCGGGTTTTATTTTCTCCGTATCTATACTGAAAGGAGTAACGATTATATCTTTCGCCTGCCCCAGCCGCGATACCAGGTAAGCATCTTTTTCCGTTATTGGCAGCAGCAGGTCATATTCGGCCCATGCCTTACGTTCAAAGTTCCTGATACGCTCTGCAAGACTGTTAAAGTATATCCGTTTCAGGCTGTACTTATACTTGCGGGTGAGCCCCTGCCATATCTGGTATTCCACATTATGCATGCGCAATACCGTAACCGCCGGAGATAGCTCTTTAATGTCATTCAGGTAAGTAGATAGATATACACTTTCTATCTGCACTACATCGGGTTTAAAAGAGGTAATTGCCTCTTTTAGTTTTTCTTTGAAATCCTGCCTGTAAAACCGTATGGCATGCTCCGGCTTCCTGCTGAACAGATAGTTTTTGACCAGGTCGATATACCGTATGCTGTTATCAATATCTATCCAGTCGAATTTATATAAATGACCAAATAGTGTTTTGAGCCGGTCCTGCGCCACATGATGCCGCGATGTATTCATAGACAGCAGGTACACTTTCCATCCTGCACTATGATACCCCTCTATCATTGCCTGCATGGCCAGGTTCCCACCATCCTTTAGTGGATAGGGCACCCTGTTAGTAACAATAAGTACTTTGCGTTGCTCCATTCAGGCTGCTAAAATAGAATAACTTTTCCATTAGCCGAATACATGATTTAAAGCCATATTGGCCCAAATTCACGGCCAGATTATTACCTGTCAATTATTCAACTTAAATTTGAATTATAAACACCTGCATGCAACCAAAAAAGATCGTTTTCCTGGGCTCTAAACCGATAGGCTTCGAATGTCTTGAATACCTCATATTGCAAAAAGAAGCGCTGAATATTGAGATAGCCGGACTGCTCACGCACAGCCGTAAAGAATTCGGCAATGCCCACGATCTGAACACCCTCGCAAACGAACACAACATTCCTGCAATAGAAGACCTGGATAGCCTGCCGGAATGTGACATCATCTATTCGGTACAGTATCACCAGATATTGAAGCAGCAACACATAGACAAAGCTAAACAAATAGCAGTGAACCTGCACATGGCCCCTTTGCCGGAGTATAGGGGCAGCAACCAGTTCTCATTTGCTATTATTGATCAGAAAGAAGAATTTGGCACTACCCTGCATCGTATAGACACCCGCATAGACCATGGCGATATACTCTTTCAGAAAAGGTTTCGCATTCCTGAAAATTGCTGGGTAGGTGAACTGTATCAGCTAACTTATAAAGCCTCGCTTAACCTGTTCAGGCAAACCCTGTCGCATATAGTCACCGGAAATTACAACCCTGTTGCACAGGAACTACTTGTTGCAAAATATGGCACCAACCTTCACTATCGTAAAGAGATGTCAGACATCAAGATCTTAGACCTGTCATGGGACAAAGAAAAGACCGAGCGATATATCCGGGCCACTGCAATGCCTGGCTTTGAACCTCCTTATTTCATTATCGACGGAAAGAAAGTAGTCATCACGATTCCATAAAAAAAGCCATCGTTCTCACGATGGCTTTTCAATCAGATCATTTTCTTTTTTCGCTTTCCCGCATCGTAGGTTTATTACCACCCGACTGCTGCATTGTTGGTTTCGGCTGGCTCCCTCCCTGCTGGCGCATTGTTGGCTGGTTGCTTTGAGGCTGTGGCCTGTTAACAGGCTGCGGAGCGCTTTGAGGTTGTGGCTGATATCTTTGTTCCTGCGGCCTGTTATTCTGCAGTTGGTAACGTGACTGCTGCGCACTTGTATTATTTGATGGCTCCTGTTGGAAACGTTGAGGCTGTTGTCTGCCCATCTGTTGGCTGCCTTGCTGCGGAGCGCCATTAACACCTCCACTTTGCATCTGCTGCCTGAATTCAGGCTCCCTGCGGCCTTCGCCACGGGTAAATGCCTGTGGACGACCTACCGGCTGGCTGGCCCTTATTGGGTTCACAGGGCGGGCAGTAGTCCTCGTCTCAGCATTGACAGACGGACGGTATACTTGTACCACATTACCACTTACGTTTGTCTGGCGCGGAGCTGATGCACCTGACACCTTGTATACCTGTACCGGGCGATGCGATTCTCTTTCTATCACTTCCCGGCGCGGGCCATAATAGTAAGTAGAATGGTAACCGTTGTCTACATAAGTTTCATTGATGTAGTTCGTTTCACGTATATACCTTCTCACATGGCGTGGCTGGTAATAACCATATACATTTGACTCATACAGGTAATCAGGCGAAACGAATACCCAGTAATTGTCCGGGTAGTCATATACGCTACCGGCTACATAGCCAGGGCCCATTGGTGCCCAGCCATATACGCCGCCACCTGAACGCCAGCTTACCCATGCCGGGGCCCATTCATGACCGGGGATCCATACCCATCCATAATAAGAGTTGTAGGTCCAGCGGCCATAGTGAT
>JAOQAP010000067.1 GCA_025963465.1 Flavipsychrobacter sp. | reverse complement strand
AACCGGTATAATCACCCCAGCGCTGCAGGCCTGTCATTGCATTGATCACGCTATCTCCCTGCTTTACTTTCAACAGATCAGAGAATTGGCTGCCATCATAATATATAGCGCCAATGCCCGCGAATGTTTTATATCCTGTATAGTTAAAGGAGATAATGGACGTATTGCCTCCCTGGTTGCCTGCAAATGAAATATTCGGATATCCGAAGTCAATAGTATCTATCGCAAAAATATTTGCCGCCAGTGTTGGTGTCGTACTCACATTACTGATCTTACCATGATATACACCTGAAGAACCCGTACCGGTATTTATAGTGGCATTCACAAACTGTATCTCATCGTTTTCTCTATATGCACCCAGTATGCGGGCATCATTGGTAGTAAGCTTTCCAAGGCCTGCTATACTGGTAGTGTCCTGGCGGCCATCAGGTGGCACTCCATAAGAGATGTTCGACTCCAGCACAGAAATACTCAGATTGGTATTAGTGCTTCCTATTGTATCCGGCAGTTTCACTAAGAAGACGGTATCATTCTGAATATCTAAATTCCTGTTCGATACAAAATATTGCTCAGGTCCATATATCGACCCTCCACCCTTTACAGGACAAAGGTTTCTTATATACACCCCATTATTTACATTAATGCTATCCCACAGTTGATAGGTCAGTTGAGCTGCGCCGCTATATCCATCAGACTTACGTATCTGGTATATCACTGTTTGCTTGAAGCCAAACTGCCAGCTTCCATTGTATGTTATTTTATTACCCGTCAGGAAAAACTCATCGTGGGTAATGGCTATGGCAGGGTAATCGAACCAGGTAGTATCTGCAGCATAGTCTCCGTAGAGTTTATAAAAGTTCCATGCACCTGCAGGGTCATTCGTTTGCGAGAAACCAAAAACGATCCAGTTAAACTGATTAGTACCATTCAGCAATACAGCTATGAACTTGTCCGCTTCAGGATCATAGATCACCTTAGGGTCATACTTAAAATTGTTTTGCGTACCAACAGGAGAAAGCCCTGCTGCGCCGGCAAATAAATGCAATGATTTGCGCTGCTGCATCTGGCCACCATTTGCATTCAGAACAGCTATTGTGCTATTCATCACAGATACCGCTTTAAGGTTGTTGGAGATAGCCATGTAATTATCAGGAGGAATACCTGAAAAACTATCTGCCACAAAACTACCCAACACTACAGGGCTTGCTGCCTGTGTCGATTTAGCCTGTGAAACATTCTTTCTTTTATAAGGATATCTTTCGCTTATCTCTTCTTTTATTGCATCCAATTTTTCATGCTCAGATTCGCCATCAGGCTCGGGAGACTCAAGACTAAATACCTGTGGATTATATTTATCATCAGCATCTTTCAATACCGTAGTACCGGAAAGAGGGGCAGTATATCTTTTCACCCTTGCCTTTTGAGCAGAGACATTCATACTTAGCAACAGTAAGAGTACCAGGGTAGATGTTTTCATGCCTTTTTGATTATATCATAAAAATAACAAAACCCCTGCACAAGCAGGGGTTTTGAGTAAAATATATTGAATAGTGAATTATCCTTGTAATGCAGCCGCACCGCTCACGATCTCTGTAAGCTCTGTAGTGATGGCAGCCTGGCGCGCACGGTTGTAGCTGATCTTCAGGCTACGAAGCAGTTCATTCGCGTTCTCGCTCGCTTTGTCCATCGCAGTCATACGTGCACCATGCTCAGAAGCATTCGCATCCAGTACCGCCTTGTATACTTGTGTGTTCAGTATCTTAGGCATCAGTTCTGTCAGCAATGTTTCTTTAGATGGTTCAAAGATGAAGTCGGCATTCTGGTTATTTCCTTCTTCATTTTGCACACGTGGTATCGGCAGGTAAGGCTCAGATACAAACATCTGCGTAGCAGCGTTCTTGAACTGGCTGTATACTATCTCAACCCTGTCGTATTCTTTGTTCAGGAACGCCTGTTGTGCAAACACAGCAGCTTCACGCACATTCTCAAAGCTCAGGTCAGAGAACAGTCCCCAATAATTATCTACTACTTTAAAATTATTACGCACAAAGAATTCATAACCCTTCTTACCTATCGGCAGTATCGTTACGTTTCCTTTCGCATCCTGTGCAGCATACTTTTCAGCTATTACGGCACGGGTCATTTTTATCACGTTCGTGTTATACGCACCGCACAGTCCACGATCACTGGTAACAGGTATCATCAATATGCGTTCAGCGGTACGCTCTTCAGCCAGTGGCATTTCCATATCACCTGATACGCTGCTCACAATATTGCTCAGCATTTCCTGTAGCTTCTGCGCGTAAGGGCGCATTTGCACTATGGCATCCTGCGCACGGCGCAGTTTGGCAGCACTCACCATCTTCATAGCCTTGGTAATTTGCTGTGTAGATGTTACTGATTTGATCCGGTTACGTACCTCTTTAAGCTGTCCTGACATATAAATTCAAAAAATAAAGTCAAAAATGAATCAGTAGCATTACATTATTTTACACTATAATGCCCTAATTGCTGCGCAAAAGTACGACAACAAAGACTAAGTAAAAAGTAATTTTAAGTCTGAATATAGGCGTAGAGTAAATTTTTATGCACAACTACCCTATATACTATCAATTTTCTTATATGTAGGCTCCGGGTGCAGTTCATAACCCTCCTTTTCATACACCGGAGCGCCGGCAGATGTGGCATGCAGCTCAAAAGCATGGTAGTCTACTTCCCTGGCTGAATCCATTAGTTTATTTATTAATACTCCTGCTATCCCCTTCTTCCTGTGTTCCGGATGAGTGTACATATTCATCACATACCCCCACTTTCCGCTGGGGTTCTTTAAATTACCGGGCTGCCGGCGAAGTACTATGCCACCCACACCTGCTACTACATCCCCTGCTTTCGCATACCAACTGATATAACTTCCATCTGCTAATGCTTGCTCCAGGTATTCCCGGAAATGCCTGTTTACCTCCGCCATATCCTCCTCTTTTTGCTTTCCATTCAGGTCCTCAACAAATGTGACTCGTAGTTTTGTTAATAACTCAATATCCTTTTCTGTAGCTAAGTGATAAGTAATGTTTTCCATGGCAATTAATATAAAGCTTTGATACACTCCTCCCTGATAGTGAATAACTCCTCCAGGTTATATTTTATTTCAGGATGCTGGTTCAGCCAATTTTGCAGAAATGCTTTATGATAAGCCACTTTATAATCAGTGATCTGTTCCGGCATTATTTCATGTTCCTCCAATATCGTCTCCGGGAACATCGTTATCGACCAGTTCTTCTTCATCACATCCAGTATCTCACCATTCACCCGCAGATAGTTATGCGCCTCAGGCATATAAGGTAATCCCGTCCGCTCCAGTATATTTTTTACAGAACGTGTATTCTCTCCATCCATTTTAAAGAGACACAATATCAGTTGCACATCAGGATTCCCCCTTTGAAGGGGGCCAGGGGGATGTTGACTCGCGTTCTCATCCGCCAAAAATTTCAACAATCCATGCTTCGTACTACAAGTCGCACAACCATCCGTAAACACCGTCAGCAGATTCAGTTTATCCGTATTCCTGCCATAAGGTACATCACGTATATACTCAACAGCAGATGCAAAATCATGCATACCTCTTTCAAGAAATGCTTGTGATACTTTACCACTTGCTGTTATCGGGAAATTATATTTCTGCGCTACCATATATCAAATGTAAGATGCAACAGCATAACTTAGCAAATCAGTATAGTTAATTGAGGTTAATGATATTCCGCGAAGCCACCGTAGCCGACATACCACAGATACAGATCGTGCGCAACTCTGTAAAAGAGAATATGCTCTCCAACCCCGCATTGGTCTCTGATGCCGACTGCGAAGAATACATCACCAAACGCGGCAAAGGCTGGGTATGCGAAATAGACAACACCATCGTCG
>JAOQAP010000064.1 GCA_025963465.1 Flavipsychrobacter sp. | reverse complement strand
GTACGGGAGTCGAACCCGTCATTCCTCCGTGAAAGGGAGGCGTCTTAACCGATTGACCAACGCGCCATTTCTCGTTTTGAGAGTGCAAAGATAAGGATGCTTTGCCTTTCTTCAAAATTTTACTCGTATTTTTTTAACTATTGACCATTGCGGTAATAATACCTGTAAACTCCTCTGCTACAAGCGATGCGCCACCTACCAGGCCGCCATCAACATCCGGGCAAGAGAACAGTTCTATAGCATTTGAAGCTTTTACGCTACCGCCATATAATATGCTCATATCATCAGCAGCTTCAGCACCAAACTTACCTGCTATCACAGAACGGATATGTGCGTGCATATCCTGTGCTTGTTGCGCACTGGCTGTGCGGCCTGTACCTATCGCCCAGATAGGCTCATATGCTATTACTATGTTCTTCAGTTGCTCCGTGCTATAGTGGAAAAGGCCTTCTCTTATTTGTGTTTCCACATATTGGTTCTGTGTTTCCGCATCACGGACGCTCAGTGGTTCACCGCAACAGAAGATCACTTGCAATCCGTTTTCCAGCGCTATATCACTTTTCTTTACCAGTGTAGCATTGTCTTCCTTATAGTATTCACGACGCTCAGAGTGTCCAATGATCACATAGGCTGCACCTGCATCCGTCACCATCGCCGCAGATATCTCACCTGTATAGGCACCTGATTTCTCAGTAGCACAGTTTTGTGCTGATGCATGTATGTGTGCATGTCCTTGCAGTTGTGCTGTCACATTCACCAGTTGTGTGAATGGGGGAGCGATCACCACTTGTCTGCTTTCAGATAAAGCAGGTAATGTACTCAGTAAGTTAGCTACCAGTGTTTTTCCTTCACTTTGCAGCGTATTCATTTTCCAGTTAGCTGCGGCAATTTTTTTACGCATAAATATGTTTATTCAGTATTGTTATTGATTTATTTAGATGAGGCGAATATCTTCCGCTGTTCAGCCGTCTGTTCAAATATGTGCGCGAACATTTTTTTATCCGCTTCATTCAGTTGTTTATCACGCCTGCCCATCATTCGGTTGGCGGTTTCCATCGCACGGTCAATAGAATAGGTGGTCATCCCTTCACTTCCTCCCCAACAAAACGAGGGGACAAATTTCTCCGGAAAACCATTGCCGAATATATTGCTCGATACACCTACTACCGTGCCTGTATTGAAGCTGGTATTGATGGCGCATTTAGAATGATCTCCCATAAACAGCCCGCAGAACGTAAGTCCCGTGCTTACTGATTTATTGGTATGCTCATTCCATATTTTCACTTCGTCGTAGTTGTTCTTCAGGTTAGAGCAATTGGTATCTGCTCCCAGGTTGCACCAGTCACCTATCACTGCATTGCCCAGGTAGCCATCGTGTGCTTTATTACTGTTGGCAAAGAAGACCACATTATTTATCTCTCCGCCTACTTTGCATCCGGGGCCTATGGTTGTAGCGCCATATAGTTTGGCACCCATTTTTACTACTGCACTTTCACAAAGAGCTATTGGCCCGCGCATCATAGTACCTTCCAGCACTTCAACATCTTTGCCTATATATACCGGGCCATTTTCTGCATTAATGATACAACCTGCATATACCTTAGCACCTTCTTCTATAAAAATGTTATCCTTGCCGGTTACTATTACATGAGCGGGTAGGGCAGCGCTCTTCTTTCCTTTTGTTATAACGGTGAAGTCTTCTTTTATCGCCTCGCCATTCATTGAGAAGATATCCCAGATGTTATTCAGTTTCTTTACTTCACCTTCATAGTTTACAGCTTCCAGCTTTTCTATAGAAGATGAGAAACTGCTGTATGTAATAGTGTCTTCTGTACTAGCTGCTATTACTACAGCTCCGTTTACCAGCTTTTGTCCTTCTTTCAGTTTGTTTATTGCTTTCGCAAGATCAGCTGTGGCAAATACACTGCCATTAATATATATGGTCGCAATGTTAGCAGGCATACCATATACTTTTTCCAGCACATCGTTTAGATGGTTAGAAGTATATATCCCCTGCAGGTAGTTTTCTGTAAGAGTATCGGTTTTGCTCCTGAGCATTTCTTCCCAGCGTTCCCGCATGGTATAGATACCACAACGTATATCTGCTATCGCTCTTGTGTGTGCAAAAGGCAGCAGGTTATGGCGGCTGTTATCATCAAAGAGTATGTAGCTCATAAGTCAGTTCCGGGAAATGTTTAGGCTCAGATAAGAGTAACAAAAATCCCGACAAAAGTCGGGATTTATCGTGCATAAAGCAAGTATGTTGAAGTCGGAGCTTACGCTTTCTTTTCGTAACGCTTCTTGAACTTTTCAATACGGCCGGCAGTATCAACAAATATTGACTTACCTGTATAGAAAGGGTGAGACATGTTAGAGATCTCGACTTTTATTATCGGGTATTCGTTACCGTCTTCCCACATTACTGTTTCTTTCGATTGAGCTGTAGAGCGTGTCAGGAACGCATGATCATTCGACATGTCCTTGAATACAACTAAACGGTAGCTTGATGGATGAATTTCTTTTTTCATTTTATTTGCCTTTGAAGCATGGATTTGGCCATGCCGGTTGTTAAATTAAGGCTGCAAAGGTACGAATAATATCAATATCGTACAAAAGAATACCTTAAATTATATAATATTATATTTATTTCTTTTTGCTCACTTTTTCCAGCTTTTTCAGATCTGCTGCGGCTTCTTCTGCTGTATTATACTTGCCTATTACCTTGCCGTTCATCACGAGGAAAGCCTGTGGAATATACTGTACGCCATAAGAATTAGCGGCTTTAGACTGCCATCCACCCAGGTCGCTCATGTGGTATTCCCATTTCAAGCTGTCTTTGGCTATAGCAGCTAGCCATTTATCCTTTGATTCGTCAAGGGATACGCTCAGTATGGTAAAGCCTTTCTTAGCGCCGGTATATTTTTTTTCCTTGTATTCATTATACATCCTCACCAGTCCGGGATTCGACCTGCGGCAAGGGCCACACCATGATGCCCAGAAATCCACTAAAACCACCCTGTTCTTGCTGATAGCCGATAGTTTCAGTTCCTTGTCTTCAGGGTTTTTATACACTAGTTCAGGGGCGGCTTCGCCCACTTTTACCTTTGTATTCTCATATTGTGCCTGTGCGTTCCATACACTCATTGTCAATGCCAGGCCAAGTAATATTTTTTTCATTCTATTCTGTTGTATGTCGTAAAGTTAGCCAGTCTGGCTAAATAAAAAACTTAATTATTACAGGCTGAAGCTCAGCCCGTCATATGCCAGTTGCATATTCTCTGGTAGGTGGCTGTTTATTTCCAAATGCAGGCCTATCTGGTGGCTCATATGGGTAAAGTAGGTCTGCTCAGCTTCTATTTGATTAGCGATATCTATCGCTTCCGACA
>JAOQAP010000034.1 GCA_025963465.1 Flavipsychrobacter sp. | reverse complement strand
GATATGTAAATGTCTTTGCTGAGATTTTTCAGCCATTCTTTATTTTTAGCTATAGATGCGCTGTCCAGGTTTATTTTGTCCATATCAGCAGCTGTATTAGTCATCTCCAGCAGGGTAGACTTTTTCTGCAGGTCTTCCAGCTTTTTAGAAGTCGCGTTCAGCTCTTCCTGTTCTTTCTTATATTTTACTTCGTTCAGCGAAACCCTGTTATCATCCTTTTTCTTCTTCATATATTCGGAATTCTCCTTTATGAGTGTGAAAGTAGGATTGCTGTTGATGCGGCTCTGGCTCATAGCTATTACCTGTTGCAGGTTGTTCAGGCTATTCGATTTTGCATAATTGGCAGCAGGTATCTCGTCCCATGCCAGCGCAGATTTGTTGTGGCGCTCGCCCAGTTCTTCATCGTCGTACCCATCCCATACATCAGGCAATGCTATATCTGGTGTTACGCCTTTCAGCTGTGTCGATCCGCCATTCACCCTGTAGAACTTCTCCATGGTAAGTTTCAATGAACCAAGAGAAGGCTCCTGGCCTCCTGCTGTGTCGCTTTGCAGTTGCAGACGGGTCATAGGGTCTACTACTGCGTCCAGGTCCACCATTTTCTGCACGGTGCCCTTGCCATAGGTCATAGCGCCCACTATTACAGCGCGTTTGTAATCCTGTAGTACTGCCGCAAGTATCTCAGATGCTGATGCGCTGTTCTCATTGACCATTATTGCCAGCGGGCCTTTATACATGATGCTGTCACCCGGTTGTGCACGCAGTACTGATGGCGCTGAGTGATTGCTCTTCACCTGTACCACAGGGCCGTTACCTATAAATATACCCGACATGTCCACAACATCTCCCAGCGATCCGCCGCCATTGTTGCGAAGATCAAGAATGATTCCTTTCACTCCTGAGTTCTTTAGTTTTTGTACCTCGTTGAGTACATCTATAGAGCAGGTACGTCCGCTGGTATGGTTAAAATCGCCATAGAATTCCGGCAGGTATATATAGCCTATCGGCCCGTTCTCACCTTTTATAATTGCAGACTTGGCAAATATTTCTTCCCTTTCTACTATACCCCTTATTATAGGTATCACTTTGGTCGATCCGTCAGCTTTCTTCACGGTCAGGCGCACTTCTGTGCCGTTAGGGCCGCGTATCAGCTTCACTACATCGTCCAGCTCATAGCCTTTTATGTCTACAGGCTCTTTGCTGCCTTGTGCCACTTTCAGTATCTCGTCATTTTCTTTCAGCTCGCCTTGTTTCCACGATGGGCTACCGGTGATGATGGACTTTACGGTCACTTTATCATTCTCAGGGCTCAGTTGTGCACCTATACCAAAGAAGGTACCACTCATCTGCTCATCAAATGCTTTCTTGTCTACCGGCGGAAAATAAGAGGTGTGCGGGTCTTCTGTTTCCGCTATTGCATTTACATAGAAAGTAAACCGGTCATTATCTTTTCTTTGGTTCACCCTCTTAAAGTAGCGGGTATAGTTCTTTCTCACTTCGTCACGTGCTGCTATTTCCAGTTCTGCATCTGTTTTCAATTTCACATTTACAGAGTCTTTGTTTTCTTTTTTCTTGTCCTGTTCCTTCTTCAGGTCTACATACTTGCTTAATACCTGGTATTTTGCATGCAGCCTCCACTTTTCCATCATTTCCTTTTCACTGGCGGCATAAGTTTCTTTATCGGCATTCAGTTGTATTTCTTCGTTTACGGTAAAGCTGAATGGTTTGATAAGCGCCTGTTCATAATATTTAGGCGCACCTGCTACTCTTCTTAAGAAAATAGCATCCAGCGTGTCAAAGAATTCTATAGAGCGCGCACGTATCTGGTCATCAATACTGAACCGGTATGCTTTCAGTTGGTTGATGTCCTGCTGGGTAAAATAGATCTTTTCGTAATCAAATGCGGTGACGCACCTGTTGTACACGCGTGATGAAAAAGTATCGTCAAGCGCTTTCGGTGAAAAGTGAACGCCGTCTATGGTTTTCATTACGGTCTCAATTGCCAGTATCCTTCTTTCGTCTGATGAACGGCCTTTTGCTGCGCTGTATTTAAATGAGAAAAATGCTGCAGTACCTGTAAGTAGCAGCATCGGTATCAATATCCTGTTCTTCATGAATTTTAACATAAATATTTTATTAGTACACTGTAACAAATGTAGTTTAATTGCTGTTAATAAAACTGTAAACAAAAATCATGCTAACGTTAAAAACAGGGTGACTTTATAATAGAGGTAGATCACACTTTTTTGCTGGCAATGCACAATAATTGAACTGTCATGGTGAGGCCCTCGAATCCATGACATGCTGAGGTTTAACTGTAGCTTAATAGAATTCCTTCCTATACTACCGGCACCGGTGCGCCGTGTACAACATACTGTAAGCGGATTGCCAGCGCATGCAACTGGGTCTTTCCATGTGCATTCCTTTCTATATACAATATAGTATCGCTTATACACTTTACCATTTCTCCAAACCCTTCAAAACTGATTTTCGTATTGGCAAGCGTCTGCACAAACTTAGCCTCGGCCTCAGGAAGTGATATCACGCTGTCAGGACGGTAGCGGGCCCGTATGGCCTGCTCCAGTAGTTGTATCACATAAGTTAGAAAGTTCTTCTGCTGCTCCCTTCCTGCTTTCGACCAGTATTCCGCAAACTTCGTTATCCCCAGCCCGTTTCTTGTGAACAGTGAGTTGAACAACTGCCTTACCTCCTGGAAGAGGTCATTATCCGGCTGCCTTACCAGGCGCAGCGCTTCCGTGTAGCTGCCCATGGCTATGTGGCCTATCTGTGCCGCATGTCTCGGGTCTGTGAGCGATCGGGTGGAGAGCGCTTCTGCTATATCTGCTGCGCTCACCGGAGCCAGCCTCACTTCCTGTGTGCGGGAGCGTATGGTTGGCAGTATATCCTCCGTGTTCTCCGCTATAAATATCATGATAGTATCAGCAGGTGGCTCCTCTATCAGTTTCAGCAGTATATTGCCTTCCTTGCCCAGGTACTCCGGCCGCCACATCAGCAACACCTTTTTACCACCTTCGTAGCTTTTCAGGTTCAGCGCATCTATTATCTCCCTGCATTCTTCAGCCGTTATATTCCCCTGCTTGTTCTCAGCATTTATATGCTGCAGCCAGTCATAGGTAGTACCATATGGCGATTGCTGTATGAACTCCCTGAACTCATTGATATAATGCTTGCTCATGGCCTTGGTACCGGGCTTGGGAGATATACTCGGGAAACTGATGTGCAGGTCGGCATGTTCCAGCTTCACAGCCTTGCTGCAGCCGGCGCATTTGCCACACGAGTCTACTGGTCCTTTGTTCTCGCAAAACACATACTGCGCCAGCGCCAGTGCCATAGGCAACCCGCCCGTACCTTCAGCACCCGTTATCAGCAAAGCATGAGGAAACACATTATTGTGCCACATCTTCATCAGTCCTTCCTTCGCGGCCGCCTGGCCCACCACATTGTTCAGTAACATTTATTGGATTATAAGCTCAAAAGTATAAAGGAAATAACTTTCGATTACATGATTTATTATTTAATGTTTATATGCTGGTTGTAACTCGTATCCCGACATTGGCAAAGGTCTGCAGATGGGTATTCAGCGGGGCTGACCTCTGTCTGAAAAAGTGGGCTGGTTTGTAACCTGAAAATTCTTTTATGATAACACGAAAAGTGGGTTATCATAGATTTTTGTTCTTGTTTATTTGCCATTCATTTAGGAAATTTGCACGAGCATTTAAAGGAATGTCTTTACTCATTCTTATCATGTAATAACATACTCTTTTCTTAGTGTGTTGATTCAGAAAATTCTTTAATCCGGAAAATTCTGATCAAAAAACCAGAAACTATCCCGCAATCTAAGTGAGCAACAATTTTCAGCAAAATCACCCTAACTACGTGATTATCAAAACCAATGTGAGCAACAATTTTGGCAGGAAAGTGAGCAAAGAAGTGAAGACTGCAGTTCAATCACTGCCCGCCAATAGCGGACGGTCAAAAGCATTCCCCCACAACACCGGTTCTTCCGGATGTTCCGCAGGGCATCCGGAAGTAATAATAATACTCCGTTCTCCGAACGGTATTACCTGATGCAGTCAGTATTGTGTTTGAGACTAGTTACCTGCTTTCGACAGCGGAAAAAACCGGAAGTTACCCCGCAGAAAAAGTGTCAGCACGGCCAAATGGAAGTGAGCAACAATTTTCGCTTATTTTGACTTAAGTCATTGAATGTCAAATTGCATGTGAGCAGTATTATTGGTAAGAACTAGCGTCACATTTGTATAAATATACTAAGATTAGCTATCCTCATTCTACTTTGTCCGCCGTAACTTTGGCGAAGGAGGAAATTCCATAAAAGCTGCCTCTTTTTTCTTAATTTCGCCATCCGTTTAAGACTTTATACTATAAAATATGTTCGATAATTTAAGTGAGCGGCTCGACTCCGCGTTCAAGCTGCTCAAAGGCGAAGGCCGTATCAATGAGATCAACGTTGCTTCTACTGTAAAGGAAATACGCCGCGCACTGGTAGATGCCGATGTGAACTATAAAATAGCCAAAGACCTTACCGACAGGGTGAGGGAAAAGGCAATGGGTGAAAAAGTACTTACATCAGTAAGCCCCGGCCAGCTGATGGTGAAGATAGTGAAGGATGAGCTGGCAGAGCTGATGGGTGGCAGGGAAGAAGAGCTGAGCCTTACAGGTAAACCTACCATCATATTGATTGCAGGCCTGCAGGGTTCCGGTAAAACAACTTTCTCCGGTAAGCTGGCTAACTTCCTGAAGACCAAAAAAGGACGTAATCCATTGCTTGTTGCAGCAGACGTTTACCGTCCTGCGGCTATGGAGCAGTTACGCGTGTTGGGTGAGCAGATCAAAGTACCTGTTTTCATTGAGCTGGAAAACAAAAGTGCGGTAAGCATTGCAGAGAACGCGATAGCGCAGGCTAAGCGTGATGGCAATAGTGTAGTGATCATAGATACTGCCGGCCGCCTTGCGGTAGATGAGGCAATGATGCAGGAAGTGGCCAACATAAAGGCTGCGGTGAACCCTGCTGAAATTCTTTTCGTCGTTGACTCTATGACGGGCCAGGATGCAGTGAATACTGCTAAGGCGTTCAATGAGCGCCTTGACTTCACTGGCGTTGTTTTGACAAAGCTGGATGGTGACACACGTGGTGGTGCTGCATTGTCTATCAGGTACACGGTAGATAAGCCTATCAAGTTCGTGAGCATGGGTGAAAAGCTGGACGCGCTGGATATATTCTATCCTGAGCGTATGGCACAGCGTATCCTCGGCATGGGTGATATCACCACCCTCGTAGAACGTGCCCAGGCCCAGTTCGACGAAGTACAGGCTAAGAAATTAGAAAAGAAGATACGTGCCAATAAATTTGATTTCGAAGATTTCAAGGAGCAGCTGGGTCAGATCAAGAAGATGGGTAACATCAAAGACCTGCTGGCCATGATACCGGGTGTAGGTAAGGCTATAAAAGAGATAGACATATCTGACGATGCATTCAAAGGCATAGAAGCTATGATCAACTCTATGACCCCATACGAGCGCAGCAATCCGGAAGTAATAGACGGCAGCCGCCGTAAGCGTATAGCAAAGGGCTGTGGTAAGGATGTGAATGAAGTGAACGCATTCATGAAGCAGTTCGACCAGATGAAACAGATGATGGGCCAGATGAACAAAATGAAGGGCCCTGGAATGCCGGGTATGATGCCGGGCAGGAGGTAGGTTAATGAGGTAAAAGGTTAATTGGTCAATAAGGAATAACATATGGCGTTGTCAACTTCTGAAAAGTTGACAACGCTTTTTCTTTGATAGCGGGACTGTCATTTGTTGACCTCCACTGTTTTTATAATATTCAGTCCATTGCTGTCCGCCACGGAAAAATAAATGGTCACATCTTTTACTGCGGTATCTACGTGAAAGATAAGCACATCCTGTATAGGGCTTGCGCCATTCATATCCCGCTGATTGATTTGGATAAATATTTTGTCATTCCAGCCATACTGGTCAAATTTTCCTTTAATGGGAATGATGTAATTGTAGTTATTGGTTGGTAGTGTCTTTTTTACCAGGGTTAAATAATGTGTTGTCGTTTGTCGCTCTATCCATCCGCTTTGTAGTATAAATGTATCATTTGCATACACAAGCTCACTATCGGGGAAATTAATGGAAGCAATAAAGACACCATTACTTTTTGATGCATTGATATTATGATAGTTGTTGTTGATGCTCGCCATGCCGAAGGAAGAAAAATAGGATTGGTATGGATATAGTATGAAGGGAAATAATAGCACTGCAATTATCTTTTCCGGTGCTTTTGTTTTGGAGGTATTATTGATAACGGCCGCTACAGCAAAAATGAACGCTACAACTGCACCGATAAGCATAAATATACTGATCCACTCATTACCCTCGCCATCATGATTTCCTCCTGCATACAACCTTATTAAAAGGTCATTCAGGATAATAATGCCCACAACTATCAGCACACGCCAGGTCAATCGCCACGTGGAATAGATGAGTATAGCACACGAAATACATCCAATGATAACTGGTGTAAATAGTATGGAAAAAGGTGGGACGGTCGCTCCCAGGTAGTTACTTATCAGAACGGTGATCAGCGACAGCGCAATGATGAGTAAATTCTTCATCTTTTTATATCAATCCTTTGATGATAAATAAAGACAAGCTACCTATAAGTATCCACAGCAATACCCCTTGTAGTATTGGCCGCCAGCCTACCATGCGGATGGTTTTTAAGGAGAGGCCTGATCCTATCAGGAACAGCGTCACCACTAGCCCCTTTCTGCCAAACATGAATGCATACTGGAAGATAGTATGGCCGCCTATTGTATTGTTCAGTATAGGGAAGTACACAGGCAAGTAGGTAGATGCAATAATGGCGAGTATAAAGTAGAAGATGAAGTAGGGTATCTTGATCTTGCCTGTGCTTTTCTGAAAGTAAGCGGTAGCAAGCGATATAGGTATGATCCACAAAGCACGTTCCAGTTTTATGGTAGTAGCCACCTGCAGAGCCTCGGGGCTCCACTTGCTGGCAGCGCCTACTACTGAGCTTGTATCATGTATAGCTATAGCGCACCAGGTACCAAACTGCTGGTCAGTAAAACCTATCATATGCCCAAGGGTAGGGAAGATGAACAGGGCAACAGAATTGAGAATGAATATCGTACCTAGCGATACGCTTATCTGTTCATCATTAGCTTTTATAATAGGGGCTACCGCAGCTATAGCGCTGCCGCCGCAAATAGCAGTTCCGTTAGATATCAGCGTAGAGATATTCTTATCTATCTTCAGCTTTTTGCCGATGAAGTAACCTGCAATTAATGTAAGCGCAATTGTGCCTACAGTAAAGAAGAACCCCTGTTCACCAGCTTTCATAGCTTCGACAAAATTGATTTTAAATCCAAGGCAGACGACTGATACCTGAAGTAATAAAGTCGTAGCTTTTTTATTGTATTTTTGAAAAGGATGCCCGACAATCAATGCTATTAAAAGACCCATTAATAAAGCTATCGGCGGCTCTATTGCGAATATATTCTCGGGTAAAATGCATAGAATTATGCACAAAATAAAGATGACTTGCCTGTACGCAACAGGTAAGTTAATTAAGGTTGAGCTCATATTATTGTTGTACCCCCATGAAGCACAGGCGCAAAGATAATATTATGAACAGGATTTTTATATAAGAATGTATAAATAACAAAACCCGGTCTTGGGGACCGGGTTTTGTTATTAAAAAGTACTGTTTATCTGCCTGTATTGATCACGATCTTCTTGCTCCACTGCTGGTTGGTGGTAGCTGCAGTAAGCAGGTACATGCCGGGAGGAAGATTCAGGTT
Organism: Flavipsychrobacter sp.; assembly: GCA_025963465.1. Taxonomy (GTDB): domain Bacteria; phylum Bacteroidota; class Bacteroidia; order Chitinophagales; family Chitinophagaceae; genus Nemorincola. The sequence continues at coordinate 12,452 of JAOQAP010000034.1, read as the reverse complement.
AAGATCTGCCGGTTGATTGCATGGTATTGTGGTTTCATGTACACGTACGCCTAAAACGTTCTGAATGCTCACAGTTGCCTGCTTTTCACCCGCAGACTGAATATTCAATGTGAAGCTACCTGAATTTGGGTTAGGGTAGACATTGACACCTTCATTTGTCAATTGTGTGTTTGTAAAACCGGTATGGCATGCCGTATATGAACGTACAGTGAATGGGAATATTGCGGATACAATACCACATGTATTGATGATGGTATAAATAATTGTATCAGTGCCGGGTGTCATACCTGTTACTTTACCGCCATGGGTTACAGGCGAGATATACATATCGCTGCAGCTCCATATACCTCCTGGCTCTGTTTCTGAAAGAGTAACAGAAGCTCCCGGGCATACACTATCAATACCGCTTATTACACCTGCGGTAGGTAATGTGTCTATTGTTACATGAATTGTTGTAGTGTCTGTATCAGTACCATCATCTACAACCACTTTGAAAATATCAGCGCCTGCATAACCCGGGTTAGGCTTGTAAGTAAGGCCTGTAGGTATTATAGCAGATCCGGTTGACGTAGCGGTATAAGCCACAACTGCTGTCCCGTTTACAGGAGCAAGCAACAATGTCCATGTTTCTGTCTGTCCGCTATTAGGGTCTGTAATAGACATTTGTGTATCTATGGATACTGCAGGCGAGTTTTCACAAACGGAGAGGTTCTGACTGGTTGTGCCAATAAAATGAGGCGCCGTGTTTCCTGTTCCTCCTATTCTACGGATAGCACTGTTCTTGCGGTCTACTATATATATATTACCGGCTCCATCCAGGCAAACATCAGTAGGAGAGCTTAGCTGTGCCAGCGTTGCAGCACCTCCATCTCCTGTGTATCCCGGTACTCCCGTACCGCAGATAGTACTTATGATGCCTGTTGCGTCTACTTTTCTCACTCTTGAATCGCCATCTTCACCAAAGTACAGATTGCCGGATGGGTCAGTTTTTACGCCTACGGGAAAGTAAATCCCTGTAGATGTAGCTGGTACTCCATCGGTCACGTAACCACCCGTGCCATCTCCTGCAACTGTAGAGATGATGCCGGAAGTATTTACTTTCCTGATACGGTGGTTACCGTTATCGCTCATGTACAGGTTGCCGGCTGCATCCATTGTTACTTCATTGGTATTATACAGCAATGCGTTCGTTGCCGGACCACCATCGCCACTGGAGCCAATAGTACCTGTGCCTGCATATGTAGATATGATGCCTGATGTGTTGACCTTACGGACACGTTGGTTATAGGTGTCGCCTATATATACGTTGCCTGAAGCATCAACCCACACCCCGCCCGGAAAGTTGAGCTTGCTGTTGGTGGCCGCTATACCATCTGCGCTGTACCCTGCTATGCCGTTACCCGCAATTGTTGATATAATACCTGCTGCCGTGATCTTTCTCACCACATGATTGCTCGCGTCTGCAGCATATATATTGCCGCTGCCGTCAACATATACCGATACCGGCTCATTCATTTTGGCGCTTGTTGCTGAGCCACCATCTCCTGAATAACCCAGAACACCGCCGGTACCGGCGATCGTAGAAATAATGCCCGACGTAATTTTACGAATACAATGATTTTTTGTATCTGCAATATAGATATTGCCGGTGGCATCTATTGCCATCCCCTGGGGCGTATTAAGGTGGGCCGCCGTTGCAGGGCCGCCGTCCCCGCTAAAAGAAGCGATCCCTCCCGAGCCTGCAAACGTTGTAATTATTTGTGCATAAGATGGTGCGGAGAATGCAACAACCAAGGACATTAACTGCAACAAGACTGCTTTTTTCATAAAAAATATAGTATATTTTAGATTTACAATTGATCGGGTAACATTTAATACAGTATTATTACTGCTTATGCTAAAAATACAACTACTGGTTAAATTGATCGGATTTTGCTAATAAACGGTCGCTTTTTCTAACGAACGTAAGTAAACATTCAAATCCATTATAAGTTACCTGCCGGTATTGACCATTATCTTTTTGCTCCATTGCTGTCCTGATGTCGTTGCATTGAGCATGTATATACCTGAAGGAATATCAAGTGCAATATCTGTTGGTTTATTGGAAGGGATAGTAACTTCCTTTATGCGTTGTCCCAGGATGTTTACTATATTTATCAGGGTTTGCTCCTCATTGATCGTTCTGATCTCGACTGTGAATTTACCCGAGTTAGGGTTTGGGTAGACAATGATATCGTCACTTCCTACCGCATTTACTATCATGAGGGAAGGACATGATCCATACGGGAGTACTTTAAATGGGAAAATAGCAGATACAATGCCACATGCATTAACAACAGTATAAATTATTGTATCTCGTCCCGGTACCACACCTTTTACCACACCACTATCTGTAATTGATGAAATGAAAGATGCACTGCTGCTCCATATTCCTCCGGTTACCGTTTCTGAAAGAGTAACTGTACTGCCCGGGCATACACTGTCAATGCCACTTATTGTTCCGGCATCAGGTAACGGATCTATTTTGATATTTATGGTAGTAGTGTCAGAAGCTGTACCGTCATTTATGATTACTTTAATGAGGTCTGTTCCGGTATAACCGAGCGTTGGCGTGTAAGATAAGCCTGTGGGAGTAATAGCAGATCCTGTAGATGTGGCTGTGTACGCAACAATAGCTGTTCCATGTGTGGGCGCAGTAAACAAGGTCCATTTTTCTGTATTTGCAATGTCAGCGTCCATTATTGCCAGTTGAGTGTTGATGGAAACTCCTGTTACATCCTGGCAAACTGTCAAGGTTTGGGTATGGCCTGCGGTAAAGTAAGGCTTGCTGCCTGAGCTGACAAGCCGGATGCAATTATTGTTGCGATCAGCAATATAAACATTTCCGCTACCATCTACAGAAACGTCTGTTACAGAGTTTAGTTTGGCCGCTGTAGCCGCACCGCCATCTCCGCTATAGCCCGCTACGCCGGTTCCGGCAATTGTATTGATAATACCGGTAACATCTATCTTTCGGATTCTCTCATCCCCATTTTCTGCAAAATATAAATTTCCTGCTGCATCAAACTCTAATCCGCCAGGGAAGAATATGCTGGTAGCTGATGCAGGTACCCCATCGGCAGTATAAGTGCCTATTCCGTTTCCTGCAATAGTAGATATTATCCCGGAACTGTTTATTTTCCTTAAGCGGTGGTTTGCATTATCAGAGAAGACCACATTTCCCGACGGGTCAAGTGCTACGAAATTTGGTACATTAAGCTTTGCTGCTGTTGCAGCAAAGCCATCTCCACTAAAACCTGCAGTTCCGGTTCCGGCTATGGTGGATATTATTCCGGCTGTATTTATTTTACGTACTCTGTGATTGAGCTGATCTCCTATATATATATTGCCGGAGGCATCAATACACATGCCGAGAGGTGAGTTTAATTTAGCGGTTGTTGCCGCCGCACCATCTCCGCCATAACCCGCAACACCTGTTCCCGCTACTGTTGAAATTATTCCGGATGTACTTATTTTCCTGATAACATTGTTGTTATGGTCTACAACATATACGTTCCCTGAGGCATCTAGTGTTACATCCGTTGGGTTAAGCAATTTTGCGTTTGTTGCAGCTCCTCCATCTCCCGAATAGCCGCCTACTCCTGTTCCGGCAATAGTAGAAATAATGCCGCCGGAGACTTTATGAATGCAATTGTTACCATAATCGGCAATGTATATGGTGCCGGCACCATCAGTTTTTACTGAATGCGATTGATTGAGTTTTGCTGCAGTAGCAGCACTGCCGTCACCGCTGTATCCTGCAATACCGGTACCTGCCACAGTACTTATGATCTGGGCATGAGCTATAGTAGTAATAGCAAAACTCATTGCAATTGCCGAAATTCTGATTGTTTTTTTCATAGCTTCTTGGTTTTTTAAAGTGGTTTGGTGTTATATATTACCGGCCGGTATTGATCATTATCTTTTTGCTCCATTGCTGGCCCGATGTCGTAGCATTGAGTATATATACACCTGATGGAATATCAAGTATAATATCCGTTGGTTTATTGGAAGAGATAGTGATTTCCTTTATATGCTGTCCAAGGATGTTTACTATAGTTATCCTGGTCTGTTCCTCGTTGGCTGTTCTGATCTCGACCGTGAAATTTCCTGAGTTTGGGTTGGGGTAAATATTAATGCCTTCATCCATCGTGCTCTCAGATGTCATCCCCGTATGACATTCTATATAAGATTTTACAGTGAAAGGGAAAATCGCAGATACGATACCGCAGGAATTTATAACGGTATATATGATCGTATCCTTGCCGGGGATAACTCCCTTAACATTTCCCGTATGTGATGCCAGTGTCATGTATGCATCGCTACTGCTCCATATACCACCACTTACAGTTTCAGCAAGGGCAACTGTGTTTCCAGGACATACATTATCGATACCACTGATGACGCCGGCTGAAGGCAATGGATCTACTGTAACATTGATCGTTGTCGTATCCGATGCTATACCATCGCTGATAATTACTTTGAATACATCAGTGCCTGTATATCCCATGGCAGGTGTGTATTGCAAACCTGTTGGTATGATAGCTGTTCCGGTTGAAGTTGCTGAATAAGTGACTGTTGCTGTGCCGTGAGCAGGTGTTGAAAATAAATTCCATGTTTCGGGTTGTCCACTGTCAGCGTCCATTATTTTAAGCAGCGTGTCGACAGAAGTATTTGTATTAAAACATACAGACAAACTTTGATTATGTCCTCCTGTAAAAACCGGGGTTTTATTTCCCGGACCTACTATTCTTAAGCGATTGTTTCCAAAGTCAGCGATATACAATGCTCCGCTATTGTCAAAACAGATATCTGTTACCCCGTTTATTTCAGCCGCAGTTGCCGGCGAACCATCTCCCGCAAACCCACGAACGCCAATCCCCACAATAGTTGTAATGACTCCTGCTATGTCCACCTTGCGAATTCTATCGTTCCCCGAGTCTGCAATATATACGTTGCCAGCCGCGTCAACTCTCTGGTTCGCAGGGTAAAGAAGAGAAGTTGAGGTTGCTGCAACTCCATCTCCAGTGTATCCCATGCCTCCATCTCCTGCTATTGTAGATATAACACCCGTTGAAACCGTAATTTTCCTGATACGATGATTGCCATTGTCGCTAAAGAAAATATTTCCTGATCCATCTGCAGTTAGATAATTAGGGTTGTGTAATTTTGCTGAGGTAGCGGCAAAGCCATCGCCACTAAAGCCTGCAGTGCCGTTTCCTGCAATAGTAGAAATAATGCCGGCAGGATTTATTTTACGTACCCTATGTCCAAGGACCTCGCCAATAATTATATTATTTGAGGCATCTATCGCCAATCCCAACGGGCCATTTAATTGAGCCGTAGAGGCAGCTATACCATCGCCGTTATAACCCGCAACGCCGGTGCCCGCTATAGTAGTGATAATACCCGCGCTATTGATCTTTCTGATAACATTGTTGTCTACATCTGCTATTATCAGATTTCCTGCGCCATCCATAGCCAACTGTATTGGATGATTAAACTTTGCAGCTGTTGCAGGGCCTCCGTCGCCTGAGTATCCATTAATTGTTGTGCCGGCAATAGTGGTTATAATGCCTCCGGATATCTTACGGATACAGTTGTTGCCCCTGTCTGCGAGATAGATCGTTCCCGATCCATCTATATAGATACCACCAGGCTGATTGAGTTTTGCCGCAGTAGCAGCACTACCGTCACCGCTGTATCCGGCAATGCCGGTACCTGCCACAGTACTAATGATCTGGGCATGACCTATAGTAGTAATAGCAAAACTCATTGCAATTGCCGAAATTCTGATTATTTTTTTCATAGCTTCTTTGTTTTTAAAGTGGTTTGCTGTTATATACTACCTGCCGGTATTGATCATTATTTTTTTACTCCATTGCTGGCCTGATGTCGTAGCATTGAGCATGTACATGCCTGAAGGAACATCAAGTGCAATATCTGTTGGTTTATTGGAAGGGATAGTGATATCCTTTACGTGCTGTCCCAATATGTTTACTATATTCATCCGGGCCTGCTCCTCGTTGGCTGTTCTGATCTCGACCGTGAAATTTCCTGAGTTTGGGTTGGGGTATACACTGATACCATTACTTTCTGCTCCGCCGACTGTCATGAGGGATGGACATGATCCATAAGGGCGCACTTTAAAAGGGAAAATTGCAGATGCAGTCCCACACGAATTAATAACGGTATATACGATCGTGTCTTTGCCGGGTGTGAGCCCTTTAACAACACCACTGCCGGAAACTGCTGATATAGACAAGCCGCTACAGCTCCAAAGGCCTCCTGTTGCTGTTTCAGAGAGCGGTTGATAACCACCGGGGCATACGCTGTCTATTCCACTTATAATTCCCGCATTGGGCATTGGATTTATGATCACATTGATAGTAGTAGTATCAGATGCTGTACCATCATTAATGATCACTTTAAACAGGTCAGTGCCGGAATAACCCGGAGCAGGAGTATAGGATAGTCCTGTTGGTGTGATTGCAGCGCCTGTAGATATAGTTGTAAAAGCAGCAATAGCCAGGCCATGCGACGGAGCCGTTAATATGCTCCATGTTTCGGTCTGCCCGTTGTCCAGGTCCATTATTTTCAGCTCTGTGTTAATAGGAGTTATCGTTTTATCCTGGCAGATAGTAATACTTTGGGTATGGCCGGCGGTAAAGTATGGTTTGTTATTCGACGTACTATTGATCTTGCGGATACGGTTGTTGTTACAATCAGCTATATATATATTACCACTGCCATCCACGTCAACATCGGTGGGGCCACTTATCTTTGCAAGTGTTGCAGCACCGCCATCTCCGCTAAATCCTCCTGTCCCTGTTCCTGCAATAGTGCTGATAATACCTGAAACATCTATCTTGCGAACCCTGGCGTCACCATTTTCAGCAAAATACAAATTTCCGGCTACATCCATGGCCACTCCCCCCGGAAAGTAAATGCCCGTTGATGTTGCAGGAACGCCATCCATAACATAGCCTGGTGTTCCATTCCCCGCAATCGTTGATATAATGCCGGAGGTATTTACTTTCCTGATCCTGTGATTAGCATTATCGCTGATGATTAAATTACCTGAAGGGTCCATCCACAGCATATGTGGGTTATTCAATTTAGATGTAGAAGCCGCAATACCATCACTGCTGTAACCCGCTGTCCCCGTTCCTGCAAATGTAGATATGATACCTGTCGTACTAACCTTGCGTACCCTATGGTTAAAAAAGTCGCCTATATACAGATTTCCTGCAGCATCAAGACATACCCCGTAAGGCTGGAATAATTTTGCTGAGGTCGCAGCAATCCCGTCGCCGTTATATCCGGCAACACCAGTACCTGCTACAGTAGATATAATGCCTGCTGTATTGATCTTCCGGACAGCATTGTTGTTAGCATCTCCTATATATATATTACCTGCTACATCTATGGTGAGTTCTATAGGATCATGAAATGTTGCATTGGTTGCTGGTCCTCCGTCGCCGGAATAGCCAATTGCCCCGGTACCTGCAATGGTAGAAATGATCCCACCCGTTACCTTGCGGATGCATTGATTATTCCGATCGGCAATATAGAGGTTTCCTGCTGCATCAAGGCATACGCCGCCCGGTGCATATATTTTAGCTGAGGGGGCTGGTCCACCATCTCCGCCATATGCAGGGGTGCCGTTTCCTGCAAAGGTTGTTATTATCTGGGCCTGTGAGTTGATAGCGAGTGCTAAAATAAAAGCAACTACCATAGGCAGATATACTTTTTTCATAGTGTTAGTTTTTATAAATGAATTGCTAAAGTACTGTATTTCATTTAATTGATACAAACATTCAGCCTAATTCTTTTTGCAATAACACTTTGTTTACTTTTACAGGGTAATGCCGGATTTATACATCATAGCTGGTTGTAACGGGGCGGGGAAGACCACCGCCAGTTATACTATACTGCCCGATATACTTGGGTGTAAAGAATTCGTGAACGCGGATAACATTGCTTATGGTATATCCCCATTCAACGTAGAAGGGGTTGCCCTGGAAGCGGGAAGGATCATGCTGCATCGTATAGATGAGTTGTTAAGAGAAGGTGCTGATTTTGCTATTGAAACCACCCTTGCCACACGCAGTTATGTATCTCTTGTTCGTCGGGCCCAAGCAATTGGGTATACTGTCAAGGTCATATACATCTGGTTGGAATCAACTGAAATTGCGCTGAGGCGGGTATCTGAACGGGTACGGAAAGGAGGGCATAATATACCAACTGATGTGGTTATAAGAAGGTATTATAAAGGCATCAGTAACCTTTTTATGCTGTTTATCCCCGTTTGTGACGCGTGGATATTGGCAGACAACTCAGAGGATAAGTTAAATATAATAGCTACAGGGAGCAAAAACCTGGAAAATATCATAGAAAATAACGACATTTGGGGTGTAATTAAAAATCAAGTGTATGGTCGCTAAGCCAGAAAGAGATGATTTTTTCGCAAAAGTTGAATATGGCCTTAAACTGGCGATTGAACGTTTGTATGAACAGAAGGCAGCAAACAACGAAACTGCCGTTATCTCTGTGAACGGGGAAATAAGGAATGTTTCTGCCCGTGATATCCTTGAGCAACGCAAAAAAGACAAAAAAGCATGATTCCCCACAAGTTTTTCTATAACAAATGGCCCGCATATTGCGGGCCATTTTACTTTTCTTCTGTGTCTAATATTAGTCACCTACTTCCAGTGTTTCTTCGTGCCATGGGAACGACTCTGCATTCTTACCTATTTCCCAGTAGAACTTACTGCGTTTTTTATCATTATTACCAACCTCGTTCATTGTTTCTGCATCATACAGGTGGCCGTTTATCATGGTGTAATGAATGCTCTCTGTATTATAGATACTTTCCAGCGGGTTCCTGTCCATTATTACCAGGTCGGCAAGTTTGCCCGGCTTTAGTGAGCCTATCCAGTTGTCCAGTCCCAGGCTGGTAGCAGAGTTGAGCGTAGCTGTGCGCAACGCCTGTAACGGTGACATACCACCCTGTGCCATCATCCATATTTCCCAGTGAGCGCCAAGGCCTTGCAACTGTCCATGAGCACCCATGTTTACCATCACTCCTGAGTCGCTAAGCTTTTTTACGCTTTGAGCTACCAGCAGGTATCCATTCTCATATTCTTCCTCCGGTGCCATAACACGATGGCGGCTACGTGTATCTAAAACGGCTCTTGGTGTAAAACGCAGCAATCTTTCTTTCTCCCATACATTAGAGTGCTGGTACCAGTAGTTCTCGCCAAACAATGCGCCGTTTGATACAATAAGGGTAGGAGTGTAGGCCGTTTTAGAGTTTCTCCATAGCTGCACCAGGTCATTATATACAGGTGCTACAGGTATGTTGTGCTCTATGGTAGTATGTCCATCCATGATCATGCTTACGTTATGAAGATAGAAAGACCCACCCTCCGGTACTACTTCCATATGCAGTTCCCTTGCAGCTTCAATGATCATCTGGCGTTGGTCTCGTCTCGGTTGGTTATAGCTTTTTACGCTGAATGCGCCATATGCCTTGCTGCGGCGCAGTGCGCTCTTTGCATCATCAAGGCTGTTGATGACCGCTTTGAAATCCCCCTCAGCGCCATAAAGTATGGTGCCTGTAGAGAATATACGTGGGCCAACCATAACACCAGCTTTTACCATTTCACTCTGAGAGAATACCATTTCGCTGTTTGCCGATGGATCGTGCATAGTGGTTACACCATAAGCAAGATTTGCATAGTAAGGCCAGTTTTGTTCAGGGGTAATGCCATACCTGAAATGGTTGCCATGAGCATGTGCGTCTACAAAGCCCGGCATGATGGTCATGCCTTTGCAGTCAATTGTTTTTACTCCTGAGCCTACAGTTACATCTTTTGATTTACCTACTTGTTTTATCTGGTTACCTTCTACTACCAGGGTGCCATCTTCTATTACCTCATCACCATTCATGGTAATGATACGTGCATTCCTGAACGCTATCTGGCCTTTAGGCTTTTCTGTTTTTGCAGTAAGGCCTATATTAATGCCATTTTCGGGTGCACGGTAGGACGTATCAGTTTGTTCCAGTCGCGTTTCTGCATTAATAGTATAATACTGGTTGCCGAGTGTATATAATAATCTTTTGCCATCTCCACTCCATTGCAGATTGATGCCCGCATCTTTGGACACTCTCTTCAATGGGAAGTCCGTTGTCTCCGGGCTCAGTGTTATAGGCTTGCCTGTATGCGGGAAGTCTGCAACATATACCTGGTGCAGGTCTACGAACGCTACATGCTCACCATCAGGTGATATGGTAAACTGGCTGCTGTACTTGCCTTTAAAAAGTACTTTATCATCATCGCCATCGCGTTTGCAACTGTTGAACGTTTTATCGAGGCTGCCGAACAGGTTGCCGCCCGTCTGGTAATAGATGAGGCTTGCGTCCCTGTTGAATACGGGGTACTCGCCCTTATCTGTTACAAATTCAGGAGCGCTGCCGTTAATGGTCATCACATAAATACCCGGCTTAGGTGTATAGCTGTTGCCCATTATATCGTTGCTGCCTTCCTTGGTAAACGCTACCCATCTGCCATCGGGAGAAACTGACGGTGTGCGGTAGATACCCTTTTTAAAAGTAAGTACCTGTGGTTTGCCTCCCTCTATACCCACTTTCGATATGGTGCCTGTAGCATTGTCTGTCCATGTCACATACACAATGGACCGGCCGTCGGGCGTGAATGTTGGTTCGTACTCCAGGGCTATGCTATTGGTGATACGTTCCGGGGTGCCATCAGGCAGTGCCTTTTTATAGATGTGGCCAAGAGCGCTGAATACCAACCATTTTCCATCGGCAGATGTAACCGCATGGCGAATAACATGAACATTGAACTCATCAGGATTAATGTCCTGTTTGAACCTTACAGCTTCAGTGATCTGTTTTTCTACATGGCAGGTGAATGGTATCTCTGTTGCTGAGTCTGCCTTGCCTAACCAAACATCCATGATCTTTCCCTGTGCCCAGATAATGATCTCCTTGTCATCAGGTGTCCATGCATAGCCGGTGTACGATCCGAATATGGTCCATGCTTCCTGCTGGTCTTTGCTTAGCTTGCTGTATACCGGCCATTCTTCTCCTGTCTCCAGGTCGCGCAGGAACAGTACTGTCTTGGTGCGCACACGCTTTACAAACGCCATCAGTTTGCCATTGTGCGATATCTGTGGTCTTACTGCACCACCAGGGCCACCTGTTACAATTTCGCTTGTTCCTTTTTCACGGTCAAACCTTTTGATAGCGAATATCTGGGCATTAGGATCTTTGTTGTACTGGAAAACACCGCCGGGGTACATGTCTTCGCTGTAATAAATATACCTGCCATCGGGAGATACGCATGGCTCATTAAGGTCCTGCTGGTCGTTCTTTTTCGTGGTCAACTGCAATCCGCCTCCGCCTGTTATGTGATACATCCACAATTCGCCTGCTCCCAGTGAACGGGTAGAGGTGAAGTGTTTACGTGCTATGATGTAGTTACCATCCGGTGTAAATACCGGGTTGTTCAAAAGATGAAAATTCTCTTTGGTGACCTGCTTTGCTTTGCCTCCATTCTTGTTCATGATCCACACATTGTCGCCGCCGCCATCGTCAGATGTAAACAGGATCTTGCTGCCATCAGGGCTGTAGCGTGGTTGTGCATCCAGCGCCATACCAAAACGCAGCGCCTTTGCATCACCGCCATCTATAGACATAGTATAAATATCGCCAAGCATATCAAAAACGATCTCCCTGCCATCAGGTGATACGTCCAGGTTCATCCAGGTACCTTCGCTGGTATTAAAGAGCACATCCTTGCGTGGGCTGCCCGGGTTATTGACGTCCCACTTCTTTTTATCTTTTGACTCTACTTTAGTGTCAGCAGGTGCTTCATCCTTTTTTTTTCTCGCCTGCGATAATAAGGGAATAGAACAAAGCAGTGTAACTGCCAGCAATTTGTTGATGCGCATAATTAACTTTTAATAAGAGCGATAAAGATAAGTTGCAAAAGGGATAATTTCATTAATAACCTACGGTTAACGTTTGGGTGTGTATAACACGTTGATACTGGCATATAAATAAATAATTGTTTCTTGATGCTGGATACTTGATTCTTGATTTTAGAATGTCGGCACCACATTTGAACGGTTATATATTCCTAAAGCAAAAAAGCCCGAACCCGGGCTTTTTTGCTAATACTTTCGACTTTATACTAACTACTCTCTACTAAATACTATTTCAGTTTGTCTTTAAATACCTTTTTAAACTTATCCACCTTAGGGCCTATCACGAAATGGCAGTAGGGTTGTTCGCCGTTCGCATTATAATAATTCTGATGGTAGTCTTCCGCTTTATAGAATTTCTCAAAAGCACTGATCTCAGTTACTACGGGCTTATCAAA
>JAOQAP010000004.1 GCA_025963465.1 Flavipsychrobacter sp. | reverse complement strand
CGATGTGCTGTTTCATCATGGAGAAGAAGCGCAAGTGGGCGCATATGATATATTATGTGAACAAAAGTTCTTGTTTGATAACGATGACCTGTTGGCTGTAAAAGCGGAATGGGAGTCGATAAAAGCGGATCCTGAAAAGCGCCCAAAGAATGAAAAGATATTCAAGTGGACTGAGGACGCCGTTGGGCGGTTTATTGCTTATTTAGACTAAAGATTTATATTATGCATTTAATAAGAAGAAACAGGATACTACGTCAGTCGCCGGCAATAAGGGCTATGGTGGCGGAAACTATATTAAGGCCGTCAGACCTGATCGCACCATTATTCATTATTGAAGGCACTGGTGTAAGGGAAGAAATATCATCTATGCAGGGGTACTATCGTATGAGCATAGATAATACACTGGTTGAAATAAAAGAGTTGTGGTCGCTGGGTATTAAAAGTGTGTTGCTGTTCATCAAGTGTAAAGATGAACTGAAAGATAATAAAGGCACAGAAGCGCTGAATCCGGATGGGCTTATGCAGCGTGCGATAAGAGCGATAAAAAGTGCATACCCTGAAGTTGTGGTAATGACAGATGTAGCGCTCGATCCGTTCTCTACTTACGGACATGACGGTATAGTGGAGGGAAACGAGATAGTGAATGATGCGACCGTGGAAGTGCTGGCGAAAATGAGTGTGAGCCATGCAGCAGCAGGTGCTGATATAGTAGCTCCCAGCGATATGATGGATGGACGTATTGGTGCCATTCGCGAAGCGCTGGAAGCTGCGGGATATTCTAAGACTGGTATCATGGCATATAGCGCCAAGTATGCGTCTTGTTTTTATGGTCCATTCCGCGATGCGCTGGACAGTGCTCCGGGATTTGGCGATAAGAAGACCTACCAGATGGACTATGCTAATCGCAGGGAGGCGCTGAAGGAAGTGCTGATGGATATAGAAGAAGGTGCCGATATAGTAATGGTGAAGCCGGCAATGGCTTACCTGGATATAATACGTGAGGTGAAGGATAATGTAGTGGTGCCCGTAAGCGCGTATCATGTAAGTGGCGAGTATGCCATGATAAAAGCCGCGGCGAAGATGGGCTGGCTCGATGAAAATAAAGCCATCATGGAATCGTTGACCAGCATCAAACGTGCGGGTGCTGATCTTATAGCTACTTATTTTGCCAAAGACGCAGCAAGGTTAATAGCTCAATTGTAAAATGCTTAATGGCTCAATTAAAAAACTAATTAATGTCTGACTATACAAAAAGTAAAGAATTATTTGAGCGTGCTCAAAAGACAATACCGGGTGGTGTTAATTCCCCGGTACGTGCATTTAAGAGTGTTGGCGGTACACCTTTATTTATGGAGCGCGCTAAAGGCGCCTATATGTATGATGCAGATGGTGCCCGCTATATAGATTATATCAATTCATGGGGGCCAATGATGCTTGGCCATGCGTATGAGCCGGTTGTGAAAGCGATTCAGGAAAAAGCGGCAGACTCTACTTCGTTTGGTGCGCCTACGAAGCTGGAAATAGAAATGGCAGAGCTGATAGTGAGTATGTCCCCAAACGTGGATATGGTGCGTATGGTGAGCAGCGGTACGGAAGCTTGCATGAGCGCATTGAGGTTGGCAAGAGGGTATACAGGCCGTAATAAGTTTATCAAATTTGAAGGTTGTTATCACGGTCACGCAGATGCTTTTTTGGTAAAGGCAGGCAGCGGCGTGGCAACGTTTAATATACAAACAGTGCCCGGTGTAACGGCAGGTGTATCTATGGATACACTTACTGCGCCATACAACGACCTGGAAGCGGTAAAGCAATTAGTAGCTGAAAACAAAGGCGAGATCGCCGCAATTATCATAGAGCCTGTAGCGGGCAATATGGGTTGTATCATACCGGAGCCGGGCTTTATGGAAGGCCTGCGTGCTATATGCGACCAGGAAGGTATCGTGTTCATCTTTGATGAGGTGATGACCGGTTTCCGTCTTGCGGCAGGTGGTGCGCAGGAGCGTCTGGGCATCAACGCAGACCTTGTGACCTACGGTAAAGTAATAGGCGGCGGCATGCCGGTAGGCGCATTTGGTGGTAAGAAAGAGATCATGCAGCACATAGCCCCGTTGGGTAATGTGTATCAGGCAGGTACGCTAAGCGGTAATCCTATAGCTATGATAGCCGGTTACACGATGCTGAAAACGTTGAAGGACAACCCATCTATTTATAAAGAGCTGGATGATAAAACTGCATACCTGCATACAGAGCTGGATAAAGTACTGAAGACAAAAAATGTGCCTTATGTCATCAATCGCTTCGGATCTATGATAAGCGTGCACTTCAGCGATAAACCGGTAAATAATTTTGCAGCAGCTGCATCAGCTGATAATGTATTGTTCAACAGGTTCTTTCATGCTTTGCTTGCAGATGGGGTATACCTGCCGCCATCAGCTTATGAAACATGGTTCATAAGCACTGCATTATCTAATGAAGATATTAAGGAAACTATAGCCGCAGTCGAGAAATTTCAACCTTGAATCAAGACATCTTAATAACGAAACGGAATAGGAGTGTGTTAAAACACGAGATTCCCCTTTAGGGGTTAGGGGTCTTTAGCAGCTCTTGTAGTGTTTGTTCCAGTTGTTCGCCACGCAGGTTTTTCGCTACTATCTTCCCTGTAGGGTCTATCAGGAAGTTGGCCGGTATGGACTGAACAGAATATAATACTGCAGCATTTGACGACCAGCCTTTCAGATCGCTTACCTGTGTCCAGGTCAGGCTGTCATCTTTTACGGCTTTCATCCAGTTCTCTTTCTTGTTGTCAAGAGATACTGCATATACTGTGAAATTCTTGTCTTTGAATTTTCTGAAAGCTGCCAGTACGTTCGGGTTCTCTGCACGGCATGGTCCGCACCATGAAGCCCAGAAATCGAGTAATACGTACTTGCCCCTGAGTGAAGACAGAGCTACCAGTTTATCATCTGCACCTGGTAAGCTTATTTCCGGAGCCATACTCCCGGTCTCAAGTGATTCAGGCTGTTTGGCAGGATGTGCTTTGGCATTTGTCTTAGCAAAGTATTCACCGAAATCCCGCGTCATTTTAAGATTAGGGAAACGCTTGTTGAGGCTCTGAGTAAAAGAAGAGAGATAGGTGTTTTCCGATAACGGATTGAGAATGCGTGCTGCAAATACAGCATTAGGTTCAAACGATGTAGTGTCTGCATAATGCTCTACAAACTGGGTGAACTGCAACCTCATGTCAGCAAAGTCTTTCTTTGCAGCATTCAGGATACTGTCGTTTCCTTTTGCCTGTAATGTATCAAGCACAATATTCATAGTGTTGAAGTCGCGTAAATGCTCACGGATGGAAGTGACAAAGCCTTTCAGATTTTCAGATGCGGCTGATCCTGCTATCGTATACAGCTCCAGGTGCTCCCAGTCTGCAACAACTTTTATATTGCCTTTGTCGATAGATAAGAGAATGTATTTGTTAGGCTTGAAGTGTAAACGGTACAGGCCGGGTTCCGGTGATATACCTGATAATTCAAAATGCCCTTCATTATTCGACTTTTCAGAATCTACGATAGTGATCACATCATTTGCATTCAACTGCTCCAGTACAACAGTCTGCTGCGGTAGCCCTGAAATGTTGCCTATGATATTGAATTTACGATCATTGCTGCTGCAAGCTGCAAGACCGGTCATTACAATAAGAATAAAGAGTAGTTGTTTTGATCTCATCCACCGAAGTTTAACCTAAGTAGCCCAAAATTAATAAGTGAAACGTCAAGAAATGCCTAAAATTTCAATATTCGTAAAAATAAATGATTATATAAGTATAATAATCAAATTTGTATCCTCTATTGTGCCTGTTGTCTTTTTCAAAAAAAAGTAGATTTACGCTCAATCAATTATCATGAAAAATCTATCATCGATACTCGCGCTCGTTGGGGCGACGTCCGTTTTTATATTTAGCTGCAGCAAGGGGTGGAGGAAGTGACTATGCTACGGGTAACAACGAAACAGCTGGTATGACCACGTCAAGGCGAAAAAATTCGACCGCCGTTTTGACACAACAATAGCTGCAACGCGGTCAATAATAAGACCATCAGGATAATAAACGGGAATCTGCAATTGCGCACAGATGACGGTACTACAAGGGTTTATGATACAACCTCGCCGGGTACGACTTTAAGAACAACGCTGACCTATGATATCCCGTCCACCAGCATGATATACATTTATCATAAAGTCGGAGCAAAAAACGCAACGACAGGTATCTATTATGTCACTGATGATACCTTCCGTACGCAATAATATCAACTTTCTAAAGGCAAAATGCCATATATCCGCACTGGCATTAAAATGTATTAATGTTTTATGAGCAGTGCATTTGCCTTAGTAGCTTTGAGGAGTGAACGTATACAAAGTCCTGTTTGAGAACAATAATGCGGTATCTGCACACGTAGTTGACGGTGTGGAGCATGGTGATATGGAGATGTATTTTGACGGTAAAAGTGTAAAATGGATCGCATTAAAAAGCAATAATGAAGAAACTGCTGTTAAGGATGCAGACAGGATAGTTAAAAAGATATTGAAAGCATAAAAAAGGCTGCTATTAGCAGCCTTAATATTTTGTACTCCGTATAGCTTACTTATCAGACACAAGCCTGAAACCCAAAGAATTAGTGCGGGTGTCAGGTAAGTATGCCGCACGACGTGTTACTACTATTTCTGTAGCTGTATTAGCCCATGAACCACCACGAACTACACGCGATCTGCCGGTTGATGGCCCCTGTGGGTCAGTGATACCATTGCGGCTGCCGTAGTCTGTGGCATAAAAGTCTGCACACCATTCTTCCACATTACCGCTCATGTCAAAAACCCCGATCTCATTTGGTTTTTTCTTGCCTATAGGATGAATACGATCGTGGGAATTACGCTCGAACCAAGCTACATCCTGTGGTAGTTTTTTACCGCTATATTTTTTACCTGTGATCTCTTTATCCGGCACGTTCCTGCTGCCATTCGGTGCCAGAAAGTTGTTTACACCACCCGGTGCTACATTCTTGTAAGACCTTACAAGCACCTCTTTACTACCCCCGCGTGCTGCATATTCCCACTCTGCTTCTGTAGGCAGGCGGTATGATTTGCCGGTTTTTGCATTCAGTTTACTGATAAATGCCAGCGCATCATTGTAGCTCACGTTTGTTACAGGGCATTCGTCACAGATATATGATGACGGGTTGCTGCCCATAATGAGTTTCCATTGTTCCTGCGTTACCTCGTAAGTGCCTATGTAAAAATCTTTCAGGGTAACGTTGTGTGCGGGCCTTCTGTCAGTTGCTTCGTCATCATTACCAAGTGTATAGGTGCCTCCGACCACTTTCGACATATATATATCCAAAGGCTTATTGCCGGTGCTGTAATATTTTCTCTGGGCCATTGCAGGCTGTAAAAAACAAAGCATCAGTAAAGAGGACAAAACACATTTCATACGGTATATTTTTTGTTAGTTGTTATACTATTCGTTCATTGTTACCACTTTCGTAGGCTCCATGTTGGCGTTGCGCATCGCTATGTTCTGCGCTACTTTTTTCGCCAGTGTCATGAATGCATTTTTTGCCACCGGTTCATCATCCACTACTGCAGGTATACCTTTGTCGCCACCCTCACGTATGCTTTGCACTATGGGTATCTCTCCAAGGAAAGGCAGTTCAAATTGCTCTGCCATCCTGTGTGCACCTCCCTGCCCGAAGATATAATATTTATTATCCGGCAGTTCCTGAGGCGTAAAATAAGCCATATTTTCAACAATTCCGAGTATCGGCACATTGATTTGCGGTTGTTTTAGCATCATAACGGCTTTGCGGGCATCTGCCGCAGCTACCTGCTGAGGGGTAGATACTATAACAGCCCCGGTAACCGGCACCGTTTGTACTATAGTAAGGTGTATATCACCTGTTCCCGGTGGCATATCTATGATCAGGTAGTCCAGCTCCTGCCAGTATACATCTGAAATGAACTGCTTTAGTGCAGAACTGGCCATAGGACCACGCCAGATAACAGCCTGTTTCTCATCTACCAACAGCCCTATGGACATCGCTTTGATGCCATAGCGCTCTATCGGCACTATCATTCCCTTGCCATTTACTTCCGTCATTTTAGGCCGTTCATCCCTCATGCCCAGCATGATAGGTATGGATGGTCCATATATGTCCGCATCCAGCAGGCCTACAGCGGCACCTTCTGCTGCAAGGCCTATTGCCAGGTTCACCGCTACAGTAGATTTGCCAACACCGCCTTTGCCGGAGGCTACCAATATTATATTTTTTACCCCTGGCAGTATAGATTTGTTGTCTTTCCTGTTACTGTTCACATTAGCGGTAAGGTTCACTTTTACTATTGCTTCCTTATCTACGAGCAGCCTTACCGCATTAATGCATGCCTTTTCTATCATCTCCTTCAGCGGGCATGCAGGCGTGGTGAGCACCACGGTAAAAGAAACATTTTTACCATCTATCTCTATATCTTTCACCATGTTGAGGGTAACGAGATCTTTTCCAAGATCAGGTTCCTGCACCTGGCTTAATGCTTCTATTACAGCTTCTTTTGTTATCATATAAACCTTTGTTAAAGATGTATCTACGGAGTGCAAAAGTACGCTAAACACGCTTACTTTGTAATAGCTGCGGGAGGTATCGTCAATTGATTTTCCTGATGAGGGTAGCGAAAAATAATAGTCAGCATTCCTTAACTTTGAATACTACATGGGGTTGAAATCTGTATCATATGGTTTGTTGTTGTTTTGCCTGCTATGCATAGGCGGTAATGTAGCCGCACAGGGTATCTATGATGACAAGATCATACAGATAAACGGTATAACCATGACCGCCGACAGCCTGCGTGCAGTGCCGGATGTGACCATAGTGGTAAAGAACAAGAACAGGGGAGTAGAATCGGAAAACAACGGGGTATTTTCGATTGTATGCTACAAAGGAGATACGTTGCAGTTCCATTGCCTGGGTTTTCGCGCCAAAGAATACGTAATAGCGAAAGACATGAAGGGGCAGATATTCTCCATGATACAACTGATGGTGCAGGATACCTTTTACCTTCCGGAAACCATCATCCGCCCTCTTCCATCAAAAGAAGCATTTGAGTTTGCCTTTACCCACTGGCATATACCCAGCGACCAGTATGAGATCGCCCGCCGCAATACAGACGCTTATATAATGCGTGCGCTCGCATACACATTACCGAGAGACGGCCGTGAGCAGCAATCCCGGTTATTGCAACAGCAGGCAAGGGAGGCGGTGTACTATGGTCAGCAGCAGCCTATGAATATCTTCAACCCTATAGCCTGGGGCCAGTTCTTTGAAGCCTGGAAAAGAGGCGATTTCCGCAGGGAGAACAACCCGTACGCCAAGAATTACTAAATACAGGAATAATATTTTTTATTAATCTGCGTTTAGTTAACTTTACTAAGACCTAAAATCTTATTTCATGAGAAATCTCTTACTTACCGTGCTGCTATGCGCAGGTACAGCATCATTATCATTTGGCCAGGCCATACTTACGGCAGAGAATATGAACCCCTACCTGGGCGATGTGTACATCAACAATGTATGCGAAACATCGGGAGTCTCTGAGGGGCCTTCCGGACCACACCAGACATGGACGTTCAGTGGACTTTTGCCGGCCACATCCGGTACGCTCATAGATACTGCAAATGTAAAAGCATGTGGCCTTACCGCTACCTGCAGTCTGTTTAGTGGTGCTGATATGGCTATTGTCTCCTCATCTACTATTGACTATATCATTACCAGCAGTGGTAAACTACAGCATAAAGGTTATTATAACTCACCTACACAGTTTGCCGTTTATAATGATCCTATTGATCAGTTTCGTTTCCCTTTCACATACAATACTAAATTTGTAGATGCCTGTGATGGTACGATCGTCTTCACACCGTCAGGGCTGCCCACAGTGACAGCCACAGAAGTAAGCAGCGACACCGTGGAATGTGATGGATATGGTACGCTAATTCTTCCCGGCGGACTCACATATCCCAACGTACTGAGGGTGCATTCTTACCAGAATTTCCGTGACAGTGCAGATGTTTTCGGCACACCGGTGATAGAAACCTACAAGCTGGAAACGTATACCTGGTACACACCGGGTTACCACTCACCGTTGCTTACCATAGCCACAGCAACCAGCGACCTTACTAATTATAAAGTAGTTTCCTACTCTGCAAAGAAATTAAAGACAGCGGTAGAAAATATAGGTAATACCAGTGTAGCGCTTCAGTTATTCCCTAATCCGGCTACTGATGTACTGAATGTTAAGTTTAATCTTGCCGGTAATGAACATGTACGCATATCGCTGATAGATATGCTGGGCAGGGAAGCAGGCGTAATAGCAAACAAAGACATGCAGGGTGCGCAAAGTATAGCCTATAATACTGCAGGTCTTGCTAAAGGCATGTATATGGTACGTCTGCAATCGGGTACCGAAACAATAACCAGGAAGATAGAGCTGCAATAGGCAGAGCTCAAAGTATAAAAAAGGACTGCTCATTTCTTTATGGAATGAGCAGTCCTTTTTTGCGGGTCAACAGTTATTCTGAGATGACCAAAGTACCAGCCATCTTATCATGCAGTGTTTGTTTTTTATCATCCCAAAGCATCATGAGGTAGCCTATAAGCAGAATGATGGACGAAATAATCTTGCCAAAATGCCGACCTGTGGCCTGGCCAAAACTAATGCGGCCACCACGCAGGTCGGTAACTTTTAAACCGAGCGCTTTCTTGCCAAGTGTAGCCATGCCCGGGCCTGATTCCAGCAATGCGGAATATAGCCAGCCTGCAATAAGGTTGAAAAGCATTGGAGAATAAATGCCTGTAAAAAAGCACCAATTAATTATCTTCAATGGTATAAGAATGATCAGGGCATCGAGAAAGGACGCGCCAAATCTTTGCCAGAAACCGGCATACACGGGCGGCCGGTCTGAAGACAGTTCATTGCCATACGGGTCGTAAATTTCCATAGCTGTATTTTTTATAAACTTAATGAAAAATAATAAGACCACCAGCATTTTAAGTCGGCGGTCTTACAGGTATTATAGCTGTCAATTTATTTCCCCATTTTGTTCTGTAATCCTTTCATCATGTCCAGATGCGAACGGAGTGTAGGCAGGGTTGCTGTTATCATGTCTTTCAGCTCCTGGTCTTTTACGTCATTTTGTGCCTTCTCAAACATGTCTACCGCATCCTTATGGCCGGAGGTGAGGGCATCTGTCCATTCTTTGTCCCATTCCTTTCCTTTGGTCTTTTTGCTGAGTGTGGCCAGTTCATCATCGGCCTTGCCATTATCCCCTTCAGGCAGCACATATCCTTTCTTAGTAGCATAGGCTTTCACATTAGCTGCCAGTTTTTTATGGTCTGTGATCATCATTTTTGCATGGGCTTTCAGCTCCTTATCAGTGCCATTGCTTGCCCCTGCCTCCAGTAGTCGCAATTCCTTGCTGTTGTCCAGTGCGGCTTTTACCACGAAATTAGAGTCGGGGTTACCATTAATGGCATTGTTCACTTTGTCCGCCACCTTATTGGCGCCCTCTTTTATGTCTGCAGCCAGTGTGTCCACTTTGGCCATAACGCTGTCTGCAGCATCATTTGCGCCATTTTTCTGTACGTCATTGCATGCGGTTACCGACAGCATAGCAGCTACCAGTAAAATGTGTAGTGTTGTTTGTTTCATAAGATGATTTTTAGAAATGTTCTCATAAAAATTATGCCTGATGTAGAATGGTAACCGCCGACTATCCTGTTTATTACTTATTTTACATGGTCATGAGATACCTGCCTGTCGCTATATTGCTGATGCTGATCTCCCTGCAGGTGGGGGCGCAATGCCCTAACTATATCAGGCAGCTGGATATTGCAGCCAGCTATGGCAGCATCAGTCCCGACCAGATAAACCTAGGTGTGAACGTAGACAATAAGACCATCAGCTACATATCAGGTGCACAGTTCGTTTCTGTCCGTTACTTTTTATATGCATACCTGTCCATGGGTTTTACGGGCGGCATCGTCATGGAGCGGGGGCAGTATGCCGATGACCGGAACCATGCTATAGTAAAGAGTACCTATACAAAGCAGGCAATGACCATAGCGCCGGAGCTATACTATGTGTACCTGTACCGGAAGTATTTTGAGGCCTATACCTTATTGGGTGCAGGTGTTGCGTCGTCCAGAGTTACCACTACTACCAACGCTACTATCTATACACCGGCCAGCACGGCCACCACATCAGAAAGCAGGATAAAGATGCAGTATACCCCAATAGGCATAAGAGTAGGTGGGCACCTGAGCGCTTTTGCCGAGCTGGGGTTTGGGTATAAAGGAGTTTTTAATGCTGGCGTCTCTTTCCGGTTCGGGCATCCTGTATGGTGGAAGCAATAGTTAGTCGAAAGTAACTAGTCGAAAGTCCTTAGTCGAAAGTAAAAAGTCTGCGAGCACACGCTTTTAGGTTTGCGTAACTTACGTTACTTCACCCTCTCCTTCGGAGAGGGCTGGGGAGAGGTTTACTCCGCTTTTGTCCAGGTGGTGGTGCGGCCCAGCATAGAGAAGCCAACGTAGCCCCGCACATCCAGTTTGTCTTTCTTCAGGGTCATTTTGCAGCTGTAGGTCTTGCCATTCTTAGGATCATATACGGTGCCATCGCTGTATTCATGTTCCCCATCTTTTTTAAAATGTTTCAGCAACAGCAGGCCCAGGATAGGGTCATTGCGTCGTGCTTTGTCCGGGTTGTGAATATCTATTTTGGGTTTGCCATCTATTTCCGGCACTTTCAGCCAAGCCACCTTGCCATAAAATTTACCGTCTACAGCCTTGTATATCTGGATCTTAGCGGTCTTCTCTGCATTGTACCACAGGTTATGCTCCAGTGCATCTGTTTGTGCAAACGAAGTGGTAGCCGTTGTAATAATTAGAATAAGTACAAGTAAACTTTTCATGGAGGTGTTCCTGAACATAGATGATGTCTTTTGACTTAAAAAAACAGCAAAATTCATGCCTGCTGATAATGACTTAGTTAGCATCCGTCACGGCGCCTGCGCCGGCTATCTGTTGGGTTACAGAAGGGTGACCTTTATACTTTACATAGCCTGCACCGCTTATAGATGCATCCAGTTTCTGGAGTGCGGTCACTTCTGCTTTGCCGGCGCCACTTATAGATGCATGGGTTTCCATGGTTTGCAGCGGGTATGCCTTTATTTTGCCTGCGCCGCTAATTTCGTACTCCACATTTTTTACTGCGCCTGCCTTTACCTCTATACTGGCCGCACCTGCTACTTCAGAAGAGAATGTATCGGTGGTTATGTTATCGATGACCACATTGCCTGCGCCTGATATGGACAGCTCGAATATGCTGCCGGTGATATTGCCGTGTATATCTGCATCTGATGAGCCGGAGAGCGAGAGGGCGGTGAGCGAAGGCATAGTTACCTGTACGGTAATGTCATCTGTTTCTATGTCCCAGGTGTCGTCCAGGTCGGTAGTAATGGTGAGGGTATTGTTCTCCACTTTTACTTTCAGGTGCTTGATAATGTTCTCATAACCATTGAACTGTATACCGGGCTGTGTGCCTTGCTGTACGGTGATGGAGGCTTTGAGCGGCAGGTCCATATCTATGGCATTGAATGCAGTAACTGTGGGATTGGTAGTGCCCTTTGGCCCTTCACCCTTCAGTATGTTGCGCCTGCACGAGGCAGCAAACAAGACAGTACCCAATAGTAAGCAGGCAGTAAACAGTTTTTTGTACATGGGAAATGGATTAGAAATGCAATTTAAGAACTAATTGCCTTTGTTGCTACGCCACCAGAAGAAACCTACGGTGCCCATTATGGTCAGTGGCAGAAATGCCAGGTACAGTATACCCCCGTTCAGCCCTTTCGCGCTTTTATCATCGAGGCCCTGTGCGGTCTTGGTGCATACGGAACAGCCCTGCGCCTGCGCCGTGCCGGCAGCAAGTGTCAGTATTATCCCTGTTATCAGTACCAGACGTTTCATAAACCCCAAACCCCTAAAGGAGCTTTTTATTGTTATTTTATTTGTTGCTTCATCGATCTGCGCGAAAATCACACTTTTTTTCCTGCAAAAATTATTGCTCACATTGCATTTGATAATCAATGGATTAGGTTAAAAAATTGCCTAATTCTTGCTCACTTTTTGCCTGATTCTTGCCACTTTTTTCCCGATTCTTGCTCCCGCCTATACAGTCGGGCAGGCATTTCCTGCGCACTTTATCTGAATTGGAACCCGGCTATGCAGTCGGGAAGGTTTTCAGAATGTGCTGTGACATGCTACTGCAAATGCAATTACTTAATTCCAGTTGTAAAGGTCGGACAGAAAAGTGGAACTGACAAGGAGAAAGTTTTATGATAGTGCGATTTTCGTGTTATCATAGAAAAAAAGCTGCGTTCAGAATGTGTGGGATTACAAATCCCAAGCCATGTTGTGCCAGATTGGAAATCCTGTATAGCGGGGCGAAATAAGTCGATCCCTATTATACCAGAATGGTAAATGCGATCAATAAATTTATTATATCTTTACGAGTAATATATAAAAACGATGGCTGAAAGTAAAAAGAGTACTACCCTGGATGAGGGCTCCGGCAATAGAGTTCCTTTAATAAGATCGGTTTCTACACCACTTCAATTTGCGACGCTCATTGTGCTTGTTGTAGAAAGCTTACTGGCTTTGCTGCTTAGCAAAGCTCAAACGGATGACATCCCGCTTTATGTGGGATTGATGTGCGGTATATTAGTGCTGTTGATCGTTTCGATCTTTATTCTTGAGTATAAAAAACTGAAGCTCAAAAGCGAAGACATCATTCCTGATACAGGCAAAACGGAAAATCAGGAAAAGACGTTCAAGTATGATGTTTTTTTAGCGGCCCCAATGGCTGCATTAGGAAGTGCCAATTTTAAAGATTTTAATGATAAAGTGAAGGAGATAATGAAGATACTGGAAGCAGATTGCGGTTTTCCACGCATTTTCTTTGCCGGTAAAAACATGACGACCATGAATGATTTCGATACCCCGGATGTGTCGGTTGATACTGATATAAATGCGTTAAGGGACAGCCGGATATTTATTATGATCTACCCTGAAAAAATAGTGTCCAGTGTTTTATATGAAGCAGGTATAGCACTGGCGTTGGGGAAACCGTCCTTTTATTTTGGGCATATTGATAATTTCCCATTTTTAATGAAGCAAGCCAATCAGAAGTTCTCCCATGTAAAGATCCAGGAAGCGGATACGCTAGATAAGACAATAAATATGCTTAAGATAAACAAGGCGCAACTATTTACTGTATAGACCGGATAGCTATGTATACATCAGGGGTCAGGGGTGTGAATTTAAATGAAAAAGCGCTGCCGGAAAAAGATCCGGCAGCGCCCTGGAAAACAAATAAAAAGTTTAATTCATTATCAGTTTGCTGATATATGTCTGCTCGCCGGCAGCAACCTTTATTATATAAAGGCCTTTTGCAGCGTTTGCAATATTAAACTGTACGGGATGACCTTCATTGTCAGAGATCGTCATTTTATTAATAACCCTGCCAGTGATGTCAAGAACCTGTATGTCGGCAATTTTATGTGCTGCAGGGATCTCAACACTGAAAGCGCCGGCTGTAGGGTTAGGATAAACCTTAACTGCATCTGAAGTGATCTCGTCATCTTCAGATCCGCCATTTGCTGTTGTAACGATCTTACCACCGCTGCAAGCACCCAGGTAATCACCATGTGCAAGATGTGCAGGGACCGCGCTTGCGGCTACGCATAATGTTTTACCACCATGACATACGTTCACTTTTTCGCACATGCCACTTTTACCTGCGCAGCATGTAATATCTATTACGTTGATGGTCTTCGTGCTTTTGATCACGCATCCATTAGCATCAGTAACAGTTACTGTGTAGGTAGTAGTAGAAACCGGAGAAACATTCAATGTAGAAGATGTGCCACTCACTGGAGCCCAGCTATAGCTATAACCCGGTGTGCCGCCGCTTACTGATTCGCTGAGCGTTTCAGTCTGCGCGCCATAACCAAGATAGATAGTATAAGCAGCATAGCCTGGTACAGGATACATCGGTGAAGCAGAAGCTGCAGCAGTAAGAGCCGTAGGCTGACCAATAGTACCTGTTGTTGTTGAAGTGCAACCATTGGCATCAGTAACGGTGTAGCTATAGCTACCTGCATAAACAGGAGCCTTAGCACCAGTACCGCTATAAGCCAGTGTACCGCCTGTAGCAGAAACTGTAACTACAGATGTTCCGCCATTGCATAAAATAGCAGTGTTAGTAGATGATGCTGTTAGCACCGTAGGCTCACTGATACTGCCGGTAGTAGTTGCAGTGCAACCATTGTGGTCAGTAACAGTATAGCTATAACCACCTCCGTGAACCGGAGTTTGTGGACCATCACCACTGTAAGGTGTAGTGCCCCCTGCTGCAGTAACTGTAACTACAGAAGTGCCGCCGTTACAAAGAATAGCTGTATTGGCAGATGAAGCTGTAAGTACAGCAGGCTCAGTAATATTACCTGTAGCTGTAGCAGTACAGCCATTGTGGTCTGTTACAGTGTAGCTGTAGCCACCTGCAGTCATAGCTGGTTGTGCGCCATCGCCACTATATGGTGTAGTGCCGCCTGTAGCAGACACTGTAACAACAGAAGAACCGCCATTGCACAGGATAGCTGTATTGGTAGCAGATACTATAAGTGCAGTAGGTTCTTTTACAGTAGCACTACCAGATGCAGTACCGCATGCGTTAGTTACTGTATATGTATAGGTGCCGGCAGGAACAGCAGAAAGATTAGCTGATGTTGCTCCATTGCTCCACGCATACGTAACAGGAGTTGTACCATCGATATAAGTTGTAACACTACCGTCGCTGCCTGCGTTACAAGTTACAGGAGTAGTTGTAGCTGCTGCCAGAATAACAACAGGATTGCAATTAGATGCAAACGAAGCACTGATAGTGTGGTCTGCTGATATTGTAGCAAATGTGTAGCTGGTGACTGCTCCTATACTTACGCCATCTACCAACACATCAGCTATATGGTAGCCTGCATCAGCTGTGATAGTATAAGTTGGTGTGCTACCCGGACATACTACTACAGCGCCTGCGCCGGAAATAGTGCCATTTGCGCCTGCTGATGCAGTTATTGTATTTGCGCTTACGGTAATGGTAAATGACTGATCAACAGAAGCATAGTTATGCGGATAGTTGTCTTCGGCATGGATGTCGATATTGTATGTTCCCACATCAGCAAGGCCCGGAGTACCGCTCATAGTAGCTGTTCCGTTTCCTGTTGTTGTGATAGTCAACCATGATGGCAATGGATTGTCAGACATGATGTCTACAATATCACCATAAGGTATGTTTGCGTCGCTTGCAGTCACAAGATATTTGTAGTGATTACATGCGCTAGCAGCTGTTACCGGAGATGAAGTGAATGCCGGTAAGTCATCGACAATAAGATCGAAGCTGCGCGTAGCAAAAATAGTAGGCGTAGCTGAGATGATAGCCTGGTAAGTAAGTGTATGCTGCCCGAAGTCTGCCGATGTTGGCGTCCAGCTGAGTGTAGTACTACCTGGATTAGCGCCTGGTGTTGGCACAGAAGGAGAGTTTGTAACACCTGAAGGAACTGATGCGAATGCAATAGATACATTAGAGCCTAAAGAGCTCTGAGCAACAATATTGTCTGTATGTAATGCGCCTGCAAGTATAGAGCGGATAGTGCCCTGGCCCGGTGTAGGGCTTACAAATGTAGGTGCAGGCTCGCCGACAACTTTAATAGTAACAGAGCTGGTGGTCTGAACACCAACATTGTCTGTAGCAATAAAGTTAAGTACGATAGTGCTGCCTAACTGTGCCGCAAGCGGAGTATATGTAAGATGTGTAAGCGATGCTGTACCTGTAGCAGGCAATGCAGCGCTGGTAAAGTTAGCTGTAGTAAGGAATGATGTAAGACCAGATACAGACATACTAACTGTCTGCCCTGCATCAGGATCTGTAGCGCGTATAGGGAAACTTAATGTTTGTCCTACGATGATATTAAAAACAGAACCGTTAAGTGGTGTAACGCCGCTGGTATAATCAAAAACAGGAGGATTTGAAGGGCCCACCATGTTGATCAGGTAATCAAGTTCGATCTGGTTACCGTTGTTATCAGTTACTGTTGTCATTGCATTGTACTGCTGACCTACTGATTTACCAACTGTATTGAATGTAACAAGACCCGTTGATGAGTTTATGTTGAAGTTTGCGTTGTTTACTGTAGCACCTGATGGCTGTACCTCTCCGTTTAACGGGCCAGAGGTAAGTACCGGCATACCGTAAGTGAGCGTAGAACCCGGATCCGGGTCAGAAGCAGGGATAGTAAATGTAGCCGCTGTCGCACCTATTGGCATATTGATGATAGCCGGCAGTGTAGATACCGGACTGCTTCCGGGAGCGTTTGTGTTAAGTAAACAATATACATCCCAGTTTGTGTCGTGGTTGTTGGCTGTGGTACTTATTTTACAGCAATTCGTATATTCAATTCTTGTTATTGTTGCTGATTTGTTTAAGGTAATAGTAGCAGAACCAGTACTGTTTTCCCACCCGCCTGATGGATCAGTAACAGTAGTCATCGGTACATTTACACCACCTGTATTGCCACCTGAGATAGTGAAAGGTATTGGTGTCATAGCGGTACCAAGCCTCCATGATAAGCTTACATTTAAACGATAGGTAACTGTGCCCGGGGAGCCGAACGTTTCAGATAACCTGGTAGCGGTTATCAATCCAAACCTGAAGTGGCTCGCGTTTGCAACATTACTCATAAACAGCACTGCTATAAATAAGAACAGCGCTCTTGCTGTTTTTTTTAAATTAACCCGCTCTCGGCCATGTATCGGCGTAGGTATTATATTTAAATTTTTTTTCATTTTTGTTTGATTTTTGCGTTAATGAATAAATTAATTAATGATTATTTTTTGGATGTGGATATGGCATGCGGTCCTTCCGCAAGACATGTTTTGTGAGCAAGAAAGAGTTTTTTAAAAACCTGGTGATCGAATAGAAAAATAGGGAGTAACAAACTTATATCATATCATTAATATTTAATAGCATGACGACGTTATGTTATAGTTAATGTGATTTTTATTATTATATTATTTTTTTTAATTCTATTGATCAAATCGTGCTTAGTATGATTCCAACCGTCCAATGTATGTTAACTGCTATTTAATATGCCGGTAAGATTATGATAAGACAGCTCCGATATGTTTGCAGACAGAATTATTGTGGGGGAGCAAATGTATGAGGAACAACCAGGTAGTATGTTTTTGTCTTGTTTTAATTGCTGTTTTTTTTATTTCTTTTAAAAACGGCAACTCGCCGGCATATTGGGATAAATATCATAATGGCCTTAAGCTGTTCAAAGAGCAGGAAATTAACCTGCTGAATGATATACACCATGCCAACCTGAAGGACGCAAAGGATATTGAAAAGATCAAGGGTGATATTATCCAGGCACGTAATGCCATGAAAGCTATGGACCTGTGGTTTCGTTACCTGCAGCCGCTGGCCTATAAAAGGATCAACGCGCCATTGCCGGTAGAATGGGAAACGGAAGTATTTGAAAAATTTGAACAGCCCTATAAGCGTACAGGGGCAGGGCTGGCCTTAGCAACATTATACCTGGACGAAGCTGATGTGCAACAGGATTCGCTGGAGCATCTTATCAGCTCGTCTTTATCAGCTACAGCTATTTTTGCCGCAGACTCTGTAACAAAGGAGCTGAATACCTATCATCACTTTTTTCTGTGCAACAGGCTTTTTTTATTAAACCTTGCAGCAGTATATACCACAGGCTTTGAGTGCCCGGACGCGAAAAGGATCATTCCTGAGCTGAAAATAATGCTTGCCGCGGTAAACGATATCAACGCTGCATTTAACGAATCGTTTCCCGCTACTCCATTGCCGGCAAACTACTGCAGCCTGTATCGTGATATGGTATTGTTTGTAAACAGCCAGCCGGAAGATCATACTGCTTTCGACCACTATACATTCCTGCGAAACTATGTGAACCCGCTTTTTGTGATGAACCAGCAATTGATAACACAATATAAAGTAGTGAGCCATAGCCTGGTCGATTATTCATTGAATAAAAAGGCGACCTCTATTTTTGACAAGCATTTGTATAATGGCCAGAATGATAAAGGGGTTTTTATCCGTGTACAGGATAGTACGGCACTGGCGCAGATAGAACATGTGGGTAAGCTATTGTTTTATGATCCTATTTTGTCGGGAAACAATATGCGTAGCTGTGTATCATGCCATAAGCCAACAGAATTTTTTACAGATACTACATTCACTACATCGCTGAATTATAACAGGAAAGATCTTTTATCGCGCAATTCACCTTCGTTGGTCAATTCGGTATACAACCACCTTGTAATGCTGGACGGCAAGCATATCAGCCTACAAAATCAAACTAAGGCCGTGATAGCCAATGAACAGGAGATGGGGTGCAACGAAAAAGAAGTGATGACAAAAGTGCTGAGCTGCAATGAGTATAAGCAGGCATTTCAGCAATTGCTGAAATATACACCGGCGGAGCAGGAAATATCTTACGATCATATTGTTTCTACTATTACCTACTACTATAGCAAATTCAGTGGCTACTATGCCCCGTTTGACGATGCAATGAACAATGGCGGTGACCTGAATACAGCTGCAAAGTCAGGCTTTAATATTTTTATGGGCAAGGCACAATGCGCTACCTGTCACTTTGTGCCGCAGTTCAACGGGGTAAAGCCACCTTATGTGAGCTCCGAATTTGAGGTGCTGGGTGTGCCTGTAGATACGGCGTATACAGGTATAGGAACAGATGAAGGCAGATATACCATTAACCCGGCCAAGGAAACACGTAACGCGTTCAGGACAGGCACGGTGCGCAATGCCGCGCATACAAAGCCGTATATGCATAACGGGGTATTCAGGTCGCTGGAGCAGGTAATTGATTTTTATGATGGTGGTGGCGGCGCAGGACGCGGACTAAAAATAAGCAACCAGACACTTTCTGCAGATTCATTGAAGCTTACCGTAAAAGAAAAGAGTGACCTGGTCGCTTTTATATCATCGCTGGATGAACATGTGATCTTTGAGGCAGCTCCCGCGAGTCTGCCAAAGTCGAAAATCAAAGCATTAAATGAGCGTAAACCGGGAGGGGTGTATTAATGAAAAAGCTGGTTGTAGGGTTTCTTGCATTGTGGGTATTGTGTATGGCATGTGCTGTATCAAAGAGTAAGATCGTGTATGTATTTCCGGAGGCAATGCCTGTAGCTGTAAAGGAAGGATATACAAAGCAATGCGATAAGGGGCAAGCGCTGTATGCCATTACCTGCGGCAAATGCCACAATATAACGGTGAAAGGGAAAGAGGTAATACCTGATTTTACCCCTGAGCAACTTATTGGTTATGAACTGAGAGTGCTGAATCCCAAACATGAAAGTAATATACCGGAGACTGTTGTGACGGCTGATGAGCTGGGCATGATCATGACCTTTCTTACTTACAAAAACAAGACCCATGTGCCTGTAAGAAAGCCGGTGATGTGATCATTTACTGTATAGCGAATATTTTGTGATCGCTGCCTTTTACCTGGTAAAGATTGTTTGTTTGGTTACAATCCCTTAATGATTCTGTAACCCGCGCCTAACAAATACGAAACATGCCAACGATAGTTTTGTGGTCAAATCAAAAGACTCATGAAAAGAAAAATAGGAACACTATTCCTGCTTTGTATTGGTGGTTTAATAGTTCCCCATACAAAGAGCACAGCACAGATCACCTTGCTGAAAGACTACAAAAACTATACATCAGCCCCGATAGGTACGTTCCAGGGTATCAATTTCCGTGAGGCAGGATTTTCAGGCATGTTCCCGATACCGAACACAAACGGTAAAGAGTTCTGGATCTGTTCTGACAGGGGCGTGAATGTAGATTGTGCCAGTGCAAACCCGGTGGGTTGTACTCCTACTTACGATAAGCTGTATGCTTTCCCGGGCTATGCACCTAAGATACATAGGGTAAGGGTGAACGGTGATTCTGTGCAGATACTCAGGACAATCACGATGAAGCGCCCGGGTGGTACAGGTGCTACGGGCATCATCAATCCTACAGGGTTTGGTAGTACAGCTACAGAAGTAGCATCTACTGACACAGTATTGAACTGCCTCAATTTTAATTCGAAAGTGGCTGCAAAAGATATCTGGGGTGTAGATGCCGAGGGTATTGTAGTGGATAAGAACGGTTACTTCTGGGTATGCGAAGAAGGTGGCCCGAGTATCTGGAAAATGGACCAGAACGGCGTGGTGATCAAGCGCTATACTCCATATGCCAACCTACCAGGAGCACAGTCTATTGATGTGCAGATAGACACAGCATTCAAGTACAGGAAGAATAACCGTGGTTTTGAAGGCATTACTATAGCGCCTAATGGCAAGATATATGCTATCATACAAAGCCCTATTTTGTATCCTACTACAACAGTAGGTGAAAGTTCAAGGGTGCACAGGATACTGGAGATAGATCCGGTTTCGAATGCTACACGCATGTTCGTGTATCTTAATGATGGTATCATAGGTACAGGTGGCAACCAGATACGTCTCAAGGATTGGAAGTTAGGCGATATGGCGGCTATCAACGATACTACATTTTTAGTATTGGAAGCTGCACTGAGAGGTACTACAGATATCAAAAGGATATACAAGATCAGCATCAATGGTGCTACAACAGTTAACTCTGGTCTGTATAGCGGTGTTACGCTTGAAGCACTGGTGGATTCTGCCGGCCTTGCAGCTAACAGCATTGTGCCTGTGAAGAAGACATTGTTCATGGACCTGCTGGCCAACGGCTGGGACCCTGCGCTGGATAAGGCGGAAGGTCTTGCGATACTGAACGATACAACAATCGTTATTTGTAATGATAATGACTATGGACAAACATCTCCGCTTGCAAATGGTATAGCTACAGCAACTACTAACCTTAGTCATATGGTAGTGTACAGCGTAAAAGGTGCAAACAAGCTCACGAATTTCCAGCCGATCGGGTCTTCATTGTCCTTGGGTCTTACAGGACCATCTACAAGCCAGGCGCCATATGTGGTTCCTACGCAGCCAGGGGTTAATCTTACATCTATCCTGAGTGCGAATGATAATGTAGGCAGTTACAAAATGTCTGGTACACCGGATGGTTTAGGTGCTTTTGATAATAA
Source organism: Flavipsychrobacter sp. (assembly GCA_025963465.1). Lineage (GTDB taxonomy): Bacteria > Bacteroidota > Bacteroidia > Chitinophagales > Chitinophagaceae > Nemorincola. Next base: position 10,823 of record JAOQAP010000004.1, on the reverse strand, counting down.
CGACGGTACGTTCACGCTGGTAGTGAATCATGAGTTTGGTAACACGGCGGGTGTTACCCGTGCTCACGGCTCTATAGGTGCGTTTGTATCTAAGTGGGTGATCAATAAGTCTGACCTTTCTGTGGTAAGCGGAGGCGACCTGATGCAGAAGATCAATCTCTGGAATCCACTGACATCGAGCTATGTTACTTACAATTCTTCCTTCCCATCCACCAGCGCTGCGTTAAACAGGTTTTGTTCTGCTGACCTTCCGGAAGTAAGTGCGTTCTATAACAGTGCTACAGGTAAGGGTACGCAGGAGCGTATATTTATGAATGGAGAAGAAGCGGGTAATGAAGGTCGTGCTATGGGGCATATCATCACAGGCCCTGCGGGTGGCACTACTTATGAGTTGCCATACCTTGGTAAGTTCTCATGGGAAAACTCGGTAGCAAGCCCTTTAGCCAGCGATACTACAGTAGTGGTAGGCATGGACGATGGTACTCCGGGTCAGGTATATGTATATGTGGGTACTAAAACGACAACCGGTACAGATATAGATAAAGCAGGATTGAATAATGGTAAGCTCTATGGTGTTACTGTGGCAGGTCTTATCAATGAGACCGACGCCAGTGTGCCTACGCCGGGTACAGCCTTCACATTAACAAATATGGGTTCAGTGCAGAACATGACAGGTGCAGCTCTTAATACGGCCAGCAATACTGCCGGCGTTACTAACTTCCTGCGTCCTGAAGATGGCGCATGGGACCCGCAGAATTACAATGACTTCTATTTTGCCACTACCAATTCTTTTACAAGCCCAAGCCGCTTGTGGAGATTGCGTTTTACAGATGCCAAGAACCCAACGCTTGGTGGCACTGTATCTGCTGTGCTTGACGGTACAGAAGGACAGAAGATGCTGGATAATATTACTATTGACAACTACGGACACATATTACTGGTGGAAGACGTAGGCGGTAATGCGCATTTAGGCAAGGTATGGCAGTATACCATTGCTACTGATGTGCTGAAGCAGGTAGCTACGCACGACAGCACACGCTTCCTTTCAGGTAGTGCTAACTTCCTTACAATAGATGAAGAAGCGTCAGGTATACTTGATGTGGAAAAGATACTGGGCCCTGGTATGTTCCTTACTTCAGACCAGGCACACTATGGTATTCCAGGTGGTATAGTAGAAGGCGGACAGTTGTTGGCGATGTTTAACCCGGATACTTATAATTCAGCACCGGAAGTGAATGTAAAAGGTAATAGTATTGATATAGTATCGGGAGATATGACACCATCAACAGCAGATAATACGCAGTTTGGTAATGTAAATATAGGCGGCAATAAATCACAGACATTTGTTATTCAGAATACCGGTGCAGCAAGCCTGTCGGTATCCGGTGTTTCATTTATTGGTGCGAATGCAGGTGAGTTCTCGCTGACAGGTGCTCCTGCATTCCCTTTAACTATACCATCGAACGGGTCGCAGACAATTACAGTTCGTTTTGCACCACTGGCCGGTGGCAGCAGGAGCGCAACTATCAATATTGCCAGCAGTGACGTGGATGAAAACCTATACAGCATAGCTTTGAACGGCAATGGTGTTGATTCGCCAGACATTAACCTGCAAGGCAATAAGATCAACATCATTGATGGCGACCTTACTCCGGGCTTAGCTAATAATACTGATCTTGGCAATGTAACGCTTAGCAGTACAGTGACCAAAACGTTTGTGATACAGAATAAGGGCAAAGGTAACCTGTCCGTATCCGGCATCACATTCTCAGGCACCCATTCCGGTGATTTCTCATTATTAAGTGCACCAACGTTCCCATTAGTGATCGCAACAGCTGATACTTATACGATCTCTGTTCAGTTTGCGCCCGGTGCACCTGGTGTAAGGAGTGCAGGCATCAATATCATGAGCAATGACATTGATGAAGCAACCTATGATTTTGCAATACAAGGTGCAGGTGTGGCTCTTCCGGAGATCAGTGTAAAGGGTAATGGTATCAGTATTGCAGATGGCGATGCAACAGCAGGACTGGCTAACAATACAGACCAGGGCCCAGTGACGGTAGGTAGTACACAGAATAAGTCGTTTATGATACAGAATACTGGTATTGGTAAGCTTGTTATTACCAGCATTAGCTTTACCGGTGCGAATGCAAGTGAGTTTACATTAATTGGCGCTCCGGCGTACCCGGTGAATGTAGTGCCGGGCGATTCAGTAATGATATCAGTGAAGTTCGCACCATTAGCTACAGGTGTAAGAAATGCTGAGATCATCATTATGAACACGGATTCTGATGAGGGTATCTTCAACTTTGCGCTGGAAGGAACCGGCACAGGTTTGGCAGAGATCAATATACAGGGTAACAGCCTGAACATTGCTGATGGTGATGTAACAGCAGGTACAACTAATAATACGGACTTCGGTAACGTAAATGTAGGCAGCATGCAAACAGAAAATTTCGTGATACAGAACACGGGTTCAGCAAGCTTGTCAGTATCAGGTGTTACGTTCAGTGGTGCAAATGCAAGTGAGTTCACACTGGCATCTACTACTACATTCCCGTTGACGATAGCAGCAAGTTCCAGCCAGTCGTTTACGGTACAGTTCAAACCAACTGCAGGTGGGCTGCGCAGCGCTACAATAGCCGTCGCTAACAGCGATAGCGATGAGGGTAGTTACGATTTCCTGCTGCAGGGTAATGGCGTGACTTCCACAGGTGTTATTGCGATCAGCGAGTTTACTTCATTCAGGTTATATCCTAACCCTGCACGTGATGTAGCTACGGTGGATATTACACTGGCGAAAGAAGGACCTGTTACGATCACGGTATCAGACGTGCAGGGCAGAACAGTATTGCCTGTAACGGACAAGGTAATGACTGCAGGTAACCATACGCTGGATATGAATACTTCAGTTCTTACCAACGGCATCTACTTCGTGAAAATAGCAGATGGTACTTCTGCTACAACGATCAAAATGGTAGTAGTAAGATAAAACAGGGTTAGTAATAAATGAAAATGGGCTGCTTCGTTATGAGGCAGCCCATTCTTTTTGTGTGAGTATAAGTTGTAGTTACAGGTGCGGAATATAATAAGGGCTGATGAGCCAGTATACCAGTACACCGGTAATACTTACATACAGCCACAGCGGCCATGTATACTTTGCCAGTTTTTTATGCTTATCATATTCGCCCGTAAGTGCGCGGTAAGCGGTAAACAGGATGAATGGCAAAATAACAGTAGCCAGGAAAATGTGTGTGATGAGAATGAACAGGTAAATGAAAAATTTAGCATCGTGCGGGCCGCCATACTTTGTTTCTGAAGCCAGCAGGTGGTGGCCTATATATGATACCAGGAACAGACAGGAGAGTATGATAGCCGCCAGCATCAGCTTTTTGTGCAGTATGTAGTTCTTGTTCTTTACCGCTATCAGCGCCCATACCAGCAGTATAGACACGGTGCCATTGATAACAGCGTTGGTGAGCGCCAGCAGGTGCACATTAAAGCCGAGGTCAAGACCCGTAAGGAATTTCACCTGGTTCAGGAATGCAACAGCTACGGCAATAAATACGGATACGATCCAAATAAGCAGGTTGGCTTTTTTGTCATTTTTTTGAAGAGAAGGAATAAGCATGATTCTATTTTTTCTTGTTGTGTTTGCGTTCTATGTTCAGCAGTACTATATCATCGGCACATTTGCGCACGTCGGTATCATTAAGTCCTGAATAGTAACCGCGTACTATTCTGTCCCTGTCCAGCAGTACCAGTTGTTCGGAGTGGATAAAGTCTTCCGCTCCGCCATCGCCGGGACCTGTGGTTATATGCAGCTCATTACGGGCGAAGTTATAGATGGTCTTTTTGTCCCCCGTCAGGAAGGTCCAGGTGTCATTATTGACATCATAACGGTCCGCATACTTGCGGAGGGCCTGGAACGAATCGTGCTCCGGGTCAACAGTAATGGATATGAACTGAACGATAGTATCGAGCGATGCTTCTTTCTTGGGGTCCTTCCTGAAGCTGGTCTGCAACAGTTTCATACTGCGTGCCAAGCCCGGGCAGGTAGATGTGCAGGTAGTGAAAAAGAAATCGATGACCAGTATCCTGCTTTTCAGGTCTTTATTCAGCGATACCTGCTGGCCAAACTGGTTGATAAGGGTAAGGTCGCCTACGTGGTGGTATTCAGTATCTATCTTTACTTTCCCGCCAACGTTTTGAGTGTCCGTACGCTCTATACCATAGCGCAGAGGCATATGTACCTTGCCTTTGGATAGCTCATTAGTTACCAAATAAAAAGATAGCGGTAGCAAGACCGCTACCGCTATTCCTAAAAAGAATTTTTTGTTTGATCTCTTCTCTGTCATTACTTAGCTACATGTTCTATTGTCTGACGTGCAGGTGAGCTGTCATTCATATGCAACCAGAAGCCGCCATCTGCAAGGAATGCAATGATGAACCAGACAAATAATACAAGTGGTACAAGCACTGTAACAATAAAGCCTTTGAACTCGTCGCCAAGGTGCATGAATACTGCAACAATGTAACCTGCCTTCAGCAGTGTTAATGCAAGGAAGAAGAAGTTAACAAGGCCTTTAGGCATGCTATGGCTAAAGAACATACCCATTACTACTTCTACAATAGTTATGGCAAGCAGTACCCAGAATATTTTCCAGATCCTTTTGACCTGTGATTTGCTTTCCGGTCCGTTAACATCGGTATGGTGTGCCATAACGCCTGAATAGAGCTTAGACTGATCGCCTTCGTACAGGTGCTGTATGCTGTCGTTATTAGAATGTGATGACATTGTTGCGTATTTTAAGTTTTTTAGAATTGATTGAGTTGGTTTTTTGCGGCAGATTATAACAGGTAGAAGCAAGTGAATACGAATACCCAAACCAGGTCTACAAAGTGCCAGTAAAGACCGATCTTTTCTACCATTTCATAGTGGCCCCTGCGCTCATACACACCGTTCACGGTATTAACGAGGATCAGGATGTTGAATATAACACCTGAAGTAACGTGACCGCCATGGAAGCCTGTGATAGTAAAGAAGTAGTTGAAGAAGTTGTGTGTAGACTGCATAGCCACCAATGGATGTGCATCTACATAAGCCAATGACTCATGACCGAAGAAATGCCTGAATTCAGTAACAGGAGTATTAGGATCAGTGAACGTGCCCCACAGGCCACCGCACTCGCCATGAAGGTGTGTCCATTCCCAAACCTGGCAGCTCAGGAAGCAGATACCTCCTATGATCGTCCACAGGAGCCACTTAGCTACATTCTTCTTATCGCCATAGTGACCTGCATGTACTGCAAGTACCATAGTAACAGAACTCATGATCAGTATGAACGTCATTAAGCTCACAAACAAAAGCGGCAGGTTATGCTCGCCCATGAACGGGAAAGATTTGAACACGGTGTTGGCATCAGGCCATACGGAGCTGAAGAAACGGGTGGTACCGTAAGAGATCAGGAATGCGCCGAATGTCAAGGCATCCGATAAAAGGAAGAACCAAGTCATCATTTTACCATAGCTCACATTGAATGGTGAGCGTCCGCCGCCCCATAGGCTAGGTTCTTTTGCTGCTGTTACTACTGTTGTTTGTGACATTATACTGTTTTAGTGTGTTTTCCCGGTTCCCCGGATATTGCGTGCGAATTTCTAAAGAATTTTACTGATTTACCAGAAAAAAGATAAATAAATATAACCACAATATATCGACGAAGTGCCAATAGCCGGCCATTATCTCCAGACCTGTTGCGTTATAGGTCTTTATCCTTGTTCTAAATGAGCGGTAAAATACAATTAATAATGCAATAATTCCACCCGCAAGGTGAAGAAGATGTAAACCTGCAATGATAAACAGGAAAGATTCGCTTGGATTGCCATTTAAACGCACAGGTGTAGCCTCATTGAGTACCTGCCCGTTGATATGTACCTGCTGCAACTGATGATATAACTGGTAAAAGCCACCATACTGCAAAAGGCCGAATAACAGGCCTAAAATAAGAGTGGAAGACAGCAGTATTTTGAACTTAGGCATTTCCCTGTTCTTAAATGCTTTTACGCTCATATGCATGGTAATACTGCTGACCAGGATAACGGCAGAAGAGTACCAGAACATAGCCGGAAGCTTGTAGTAGCGCCAGTTGCCCTGCGCCATACGCACTACATAGCCGCTTGTAAGCCCTGCGAACGCCATGCTCATACTACCCATAGCCACCCACAGCATGAATTTCTGCGGATGAACCCTTCTCCTTTCCTTAACTGCTGCACTGCTTAATTCCTGCGCAGTACTGTTATTTGTTACCATGTTCAAAAAAATTACACTCTAACACCCATCAATCTGCTCATCAGCCAATAACAATATTGAGCCAATAACTTAAACTTAAACTTTATCCATAACCAACGCCAGCAAAATGACCGGCAGGTATATAAACGACGCAAACATTACCCTGCGTGCTGACTTATGATCGTTTTTGATATAAAATAAGACAGACGCTATGAAGTACATAAGACCACATAACATACATACCACCATGCCCACATTACCAATAAGACCAAAGACATGAGGAACAGTAGCCATAGGTATCAATACAAGGCTATATAAGACGCACTGTATGGCTGTAAACTTTGTTTCCCGTTCACGGGTAGGGAGGAGACGAATACCTGCCCTGTTATAATCATCGAAAGCCACCCATGCAATGGCCCAGAAATGCGGGAACTGCCAGAAGAACTGTAAAGTGAATAATATCCATCCTCCAATACCGAAACCACCTGTACCGGCTACCCAGCCAATTAATGGAGGCAATGCACCCGGAATAGCACCAATGAAGACCGCTATGGGATGCACCTTCTTCATAGGGGTGTAAACGAACGCATATAAGAGGAGGGAAAGGAAACTTAAAGCGCCTGTCTGTGGATTGAAATAGTACCCTAACAGCAAAGCGCCACCAATGCCTGTAATTGCAGCAAATACCCATGCTTCCATGTGGTGCATACGTCCGTCAGGCATTGGGCGCAGGCGGGTGCGCTGCATGAGCTGGTCGCTATCACGCTCCAGTATCTGGTTGATCGTATTGGCACCGCCTGTAACGAGCATGCCGCCTATAAAAAGAGTAATGATGTTTCTCCAGAGCATAATATCGCCCCATGCGAAGTGAATGCCCGGAACCATAAGATAGCCAATAACACTGCTGAACACGACCATGCCGCTCAGGTTCGGTTTCAGCAACTGGTTATAGTCTCTGAAACGGCTGAGCGCCATTAAATGCCATTTTGCCTCCATAGGCTGTTCGCGCAACATCAAATTATGATATTAGTGTATAAAAACTGGGTGCAAAAGTACGATTATTTATGACTTTTCTGAGCGGAATTTTAACAAAACCAAGAACATTTGTGCTTAAAACATGTGGTATCCCCGGATAGTATTTAGGATTAACAAAAAAGGATGGCATTAGCCATCCTTTTCAATCAAATTAAATATTGGTATTAGTTAATAACTACTTTGCTGAGCAATTTGGTATCGCCCTGTAAAGCAGAGATAAAATAGATCCCTGCGGGTTGTTCCATTTTTACCTGCGTAGGTTGGTTTGCGGGGATAGCCAGTTCTTTTACTTTCTGGCCCAGGATGTTTGTTATTGTTACCTGTGCCGGAGCTGCGCTGCCTGATAAAAGGTTAATGGTAAACAGTCCGTTATTGGGGCTAGGGTATACCTCCAGGCTATTATCTGTTGAGCTGATGGCTGCAACACCGCTTGTAAATAATATCCTTACATCAGTAGAATAACCAACACAGCCCCCCGGATCTGTAACTGTTACAGAATAGTAGCCAGGCTCAGATATCCTGTAGCTGAAATTGGTAGCACCCGGTATAGGATCTGCCCCCTTGTACCACTGGTAGGTGAGATACTTTTTGGTAGTGCTTAACAAAGTGCCTACTACAGTAAATGAAGGTGCAGGCAACGGTATGATCGTTACCGGTTTGGTCATTGTGCTGGTACCGCAACTGTTGGTAATAGAGTATGATGCTGTGAAATTTCCCGGAGAGACACTGGTAACGAGTCCTGAGCTGCTGATGACAGCAATAGACGGATCGCTGCTGGCCCATACGCCACCCGGTGTGATGTCGTTTAACAATAAAGAAGATGATTCACATGTAGCAGAAAGTCCTGTGATAGGTGCGATAACAGCCATAACATCAACTGTGATATTTTTGGTAGCATTTACTGTACCACAGCTATTGATGACCGAGTAAGTAATTACTGTAGCTCCCGGGGTCACGCCTGTAACGGTACCTGAACTGTTTATGGAAGCGATAGAAGCATCATTGCTGCTCCATACACCTCCTGTGACACCATCGGTATACAAAGTCGTTGAGCCCATACAAACAGCAGAAGCTCCCGTGATACCCGATGTGATCGGTGTAGTAACAACCGTTACAACAGTGGTAGCTGCCCTTGTACCACAGCCATTAGTGGTTGCATAGGAAATGAGTGCGGTGCCGGGAATAAGGCCTGACACTGTACCTGTAAGGCTCACTGTTGCTATGGTTGAATTTGCACTGCTCCAGACACCGCCCGGTACTGCATCAAAAAGATTAGTAGAGAAAAGCTCACAAACAGATGTGGTGCCTGTGATAGTACCTGTTGTGGGCAATGGATCTACCGTAATGACCGAGGTGACCGCAGATGTGCCGCAGAGATTGGTTTTAGTGTAAGATATGGTAGCAGTACCCGGAGCGATACCGGATACAACACCGAGCGTATTTATGGTTGCAATGGTTGAATTTGCACTGCTCCATACTCCCACAGGAGTAGCATCGGATAAAGTAATAGTTACAGTTTCGCAAACGGAAGCGGGGCCAGTAATGGCAGCAAGCACAGGTGCAGTATTGACCGTTATGATCTTTGTTGAAGAACTAGAGCCGCAGCTGTTGGAAAGTGTATAAGAAACGGTTGCAGTACCACCTGTAGGACCTGCAGTAACAACCCCAAGGCCGGAAACGGATACAAGTGTATTAGAGCTGCTCCATGTGCCACCTGATATAGAATTGGTCAAAGATACACTGGCTGATACACAAACGGATGAAGCTCCTGTGATAGGCACTGTGGCCGGTACATCGTCTACAGTAATTGATGTTGTAGCAATCTCATTGCCACACTTGCCAAGAGCAGTATAGGTAATAGTAACCGGGCCAACAGATGCGCCTGTAACAACCCCTGTGTTAGCATCTATGCTGACATGTGCATTGCTTGCAGACCAGGTACCATTGGCAGTTGCGTCTGTAGCTGTCACAGTTGCGCTCACGCAAACAGTAGCTGCGCATGTGATAGGTGAAGCAGTACCAGGGACAACACATGGCGCTATTCTTCTTACGCGATAATTATTGTCATCGGTAAGATAAACGACATTATCGTCTGTTGTGAAGACTGAAGAAGGAGTATAACATTGGGCCAATGTAGCAAGCCCGCCATCACCACCGAAGCTGTAAAATAAAGGTGTGCCTGCAAAAGTGGATATAATACCTGTGCTGGCTGTAACAAGCCTGATAATTGAGTTGTTATTATCTGCTATGTAGATATTCTCGCCTGACGGATCGGTATGTACATCTGAAGGGTAGCTTAATTCTGCTGTAGTTGCAGGACCGCCATCGCCGGAGAAACCACCGGTAGTACCACTTCCTGCAATAGAATTAATGACACCGAGTGCATTGATCATTCGTATCCTTTGGTCGGTAGCGTCAGCAAAATAAACCCTGCCAAATGTATCAGCTGCGATACCATTGGGATCGTCTAATAGTGCAGCAGCAGCAGGGCCGCCATCACCGGTGAATCCGGGAACTCCGGGGGTTCCTGCTATAGTGGTGATAATACCTGCTGCATCGATCTTGCGGATCGTGTAGTTACCATTGTCTGATATATAGATATTGCCTTTGTTGTCGCCACATATGCCTGTAGGGTTACTTAATTGTGCCGCTATTGCCGGGCCGCCATCGCCGGATGAACCTGAAAAACCTGTACCGCAAATTGTTGAAATGATGCCTGCAGGAGTTACTTTACGTATAACGCTGTTATAGGTATCGGCAATAAGTACATTGCCTGAAGTGTCGACATAGAGGTCAAAGGGATAGGCGAGAGAAGCATCTGTTGCCGGGCCGCCATCGCCTGTGTATGCCCAGCTACCGTCACCGGCAATTGTCCTTATAACACCATCCGGAGTTACTTTCTTTACCTGATAAACGCTCTGGTCAATGAAATACACATTACGCCATTTGTCTACATAGACCCCAACCGGGTTTGTCATAGAGGTACTGGTTGCCTGCACATTTTCGGCTCCTCCTCCATAGCTGCCATTACCGGCCATGGTGTTGATGAACTGCGCATGCAGCATTTGAGGGTTGCTGATTACTGCTATTAATAGGAGTAAGCAGTAAGAAAATTTCAGAGTTCTTTTCATAAAAATAAATTAACCGGTGTAAAAAGAGTAACTCCTTGCAGGATATAAAATCTTACAAAGGCATTTCAGATCTTCGTATAAAGATAGCTGTTTTTTCATACTAACAATAAGTTTATATAAAAAATACAGATAGCACTAATTGCAAGTTTAAATATGCTTAGCCTATTAACAAAAAAGGGATGGCCACAGCCATCCCTTTAATCAGATTAAATGTAATATTAGTTAATAACTACTTTGCTGAGCAATTTGGTATCTCCTTGTAAAGCAGAGATAAAATAGATCCCTGCGGGTTGTTCCATTTTTACCTGCGTAGGTTGGTTTGCGGGGATAGCCAGTTCTTTTACTTTCTGGCCCAGGATGTTTGT